>NZ_JBEPWZ010000379.1:0-2506 GCF_041642155.1 Fodinibius sp. | reverse complement strand
GGAGGCCCTGGAACTGAAGAATATGCTTCGTGGCGAAGATGACCACCGGGATGCTATTCTTACCTTTAACCCGGGGGCAGGGGGGACCGAAAGCCAGGACTGGGCCGAAATGCTGTACCGGATGTATACGCGCTGGGCCAAGAAAAATGATTTTGACCTTTCGATTATTGAATACCAGGACGGCGATGTGGCGGGAATCAAAAGCGCAACAATGGAAGTCAGCGGTGAATTTGCCTATGGCTACCTGAAGGCGGAGAGCGGGGTGCACCGGCTGGTGCGCATCTCGCCGTTCGACAGCAATTCGCGCCGGCATACTTCTTTCTGTTCCGTTTTTGTATCGCCCGTCATTGACGATACCATCGAGATCGATATTACCGAAAGCGATGTGGAACTTCAGCGGTTTCATTCCAGCGGGGCCGGGGGACAAAATGTCAATAAGGTGGAAACGGGTGTTCGCCTGATTTGGGAGGGGGAGCTTTCCGACGGATCCCGTGAGCGGGTTGTGGCGGAGTGCCAGCAGGAGCGCTCGCAGCTGCAAAACCGCGAAAAGGCCATGGTATTGCTGAAATCAAAAATCTATGCACTGGAAAAACAGATCAAAGAGCGCGAAAAGCAGAAACTAGAGGACTCCAAGAGCAAAATTGAGTGGGGATCCCAGATCCGGTCCTACGTCTTCCATCCCTATAATATGGTGAAAGATCATCGCACGGATTTTGAAACCTCCGACGTCGAGGGGGTGATGGATGGCGAGATTGATGAGTTTATCAATGAATACCTGCTCTCCATCTCAGCCACGGATAAGACAGAATAATGGTGACAGTCGGAATTACAGGAGGTATAGGCAGCGGTAAATCCGTGGTCTGTGAGGTTTGGGCACGGATGGGGGGGTATGTGCTTAATGCAGATGACCTGGCCAAAGAACTGATGGTCAGTGATGCCGAAATTCGCAGGCAGCTGATCAAAGCCTTTGGCGAGCGTACGTTTCAGGAGGACGGGACCCTGAACCGCGCATACCTGGCCGAAGAAGCCTTTCAAAAAGGACGGGTGGGTGAACTGAATGCGATTGTGCACCCGAAGTTGCCGGACGCGGTAAAACAGCGCATGCGGGCGGCCGCCCAAAAAGGGTTCGGGGTAGGGATTTATGAGGCCGCGCTGCTGCTCGAGAGCAATAATCTCGGTTTTTTTGATCACCTCGTTCTGGTCCTTGCCGAGGAAGAGAAGCGTCTTGAGTGGGTTCGGGAGCGGGATAACGCCGGCCGCCGGGATATCAAAAGCCGGATGGATAAACAGCCAAATTTCGAAATGGCTACCCACCGGGCCGATATTGTCATCCGCAATGAGGGAACGCTTGAAGAGTTGAAAGAGAAAGCCAAAAGGGTGTTCCAGATTTTTTTGGACTCCTGATAGTATAGACGGCTTTGAAAAACCAGTCCCGAAGCATCGGGAAATATCAAAGCCTGAGCGCAGTCAAAACCACCCCGTAAAAGCATATGTGAGGATGTTGAAGGCGCGAAAATGCAGGGATTGGCCAAAAGAACGGGTTTGCAAAGCCTTCGTAAACAGCTAAGAGGACGTTCAGTGCGGTTCCCAAAAAGAGGGAGAGCGTTCTTCTTGTGATAACTGCTTGACTGCTTGAATTGTTTAGTGTATTCCGTACGCTTATTTGCATCTGAGATAGTATTGTATTATTAAGATTTACCGGTTAACATCGTTAAATTATAATTGTAAAAAGTTAAAATTAGGTCAGTTAAAACAGAGGGATGTTATGGCAGATCAAAAGAAGAAAGGTGTTATTACCCTGGAGGAATATATTATCCAGGCCCAGAACAAATTTCCCGGGGCAACCGGAGAACTTTCGCAGCTTCTCAGGGACATCGGTTTGGCTGCTAAAATTATTTCAAGGGAGGTAAACAAAGCGGGCATCACGAACATCCTGGGAGAGGACGGCAGCACGAATGTGCACGGGGAGTCGGTGAAGAAGCTGGACCTTTTTTCCGATGAACAGCTTATCTCCGCACTCAACCGCTCAGAAATTACCTGTATGGTGATTTCTGAGGAAAATGACGGCATTGTGGAGTTGGATAACGACGGGGGAAAATATATTGTCTATCTGGATCCGCTGGACGGCTCCTCGAATATCGATGTCAATGTATCGGTGGGCAGTATTTTTTCCATCTACATGCGGGAGCACCCCGGCTCTGATAAGCTCTCGGAAGCGGAAGCCCTTCAGCCCGGACTCAAGCAGGTGGCGGCGGGCTATGTGCTTTACGGCTCCAGTACGATGCTGGCGTATACCACCGGACTTGGGGTCTCGGTCTTCACGCTGGATCCGAGTATCGGCGAGTTTATCCTGTCGGATGACGATCTGAAAATTCCGGATCACGGGACAATCTACAGCGTAAACGAGGGGAGCTATCACTCTTGGCGCCAGGGACTCAAACAGTACGTGAAATACTGTCAGGTCGATGATCCCGAAACTGAACGACCCTATAAGGCACGTTATATC
>NZ_JBEPWZ010000378.1:0-2524 GCF_041642155.1 Fodinibius sp. | reverse complement strand
ATGTATCATTCCCTGCAAATGTTTTTTATCAATGGCGGGGGACCCTGCTACATTGTTTCGGTGGGAGATTACAGTGGTGGGGGGGGTATTGACCAGACCGCCCTGCAGACCGGGTTGGATGAAGTCGCTAAAATCGATGAGGTAACACTGATTCTTTTTCCGGATGGACTCAATACGACCAGCGCGGGAAACTACTATGCCCTGCAGAAAGAAGCGCTGGATCAGGCGGCCGACCTGAAAGACCGGTTTGTTGTCATGGATGTCTGGGTAGATCCTGATGAGACCGTTGATAACATACAGGTGCTTCGCGATTTTGATTTTGGTGCGACTGATACCGCCAAGTATGGTGCGGCTTACTATCCTCGAATATTTACACGCCTCGATTACCCCTATGACGACGAAGACACTGTTGAGATAGTGGGCATTGGCGACAGTTCCCTGAATGGTTCTCTGTCCGAGCTTAAGTCGAAAAACAACGCCTACTATTTCTCAGCGAAAGCAGCGATTAACGATATTGAAATGTTGCTGCCCCCTTCTGCGGCGGTGGTAGGTAAATATGCCGAAGTGGATAATTCCCGGGGAGTGTGGAAGGCTCCGGCTAATGTAGGTATTGACTATGCCGTGCGCCCCGAAAAATTAATCACCCATAAAGCGCAGGAAAGCCTGAATGTAGATACGACAGGTGGCAAATCCATCAATGTGATTCGTTCGTTCCGGGGCCGTGGGCCGGCCATCATCTGGGGAGCACGCACACTGGCGGGTAATGACAATGAATGGAGGTATATCTCGGTTCGCAGGTTTTTCAATATGGTGGAAGAATCCACCAAGAATGCTACAGAGCAGTTTGTTTTTGAACCTAACGACCAGAATACCTGGATCCGGGTGAAATCCATGATTGAAAACTACCTGGCCCAGCAGTGGAAAGCCGGGGCGCTGATGGGGACGACCGAACGGGAGGCCTATTTTGTAAAAGTGGGGCTGGGTGAAACAATGACCGAAGTGGATGTGTGGGAAGGCCGCATGATCGTTGAAATCGGTATGGCTGTCGTTCGTCCCGCCGAGTTCATTATTCTTCGCTTCATGCATAAGATGTTGCAGGAGACCTAATTTTTCTAACTCATAAAATGGAGTACCAATGGCAATAACGTCTTCAAAAACCGGAATACGGCAACACAATAACGATGACAATGGTTGTGTTGAGAATGATACCGCTACGCAACGGGCTATTAATGTCGAGCGGTGGAAATATTGCGACTGGCTGTACGAAGCTGCCGGTGAGGTAAGCAAAAATGAAAAAACCAGCGACGGACAATTAAACCTCTGTGAACGAAAAAAATGTATGTTTCTGTGGACGGAGGATAATTACCAGCGATACCGAAACACCGAAATACGGGTGGGAACCGAGCTGGTGCAGTCAACTGAGCTGATTAGTAATAACGTGGCCAATTATATTGATTGGGGCAGCGAGCTTTCGGCCAATCTCAAGCGTATTTCTAAATCTGCCAAGGATATTAAAACTAAAATGAATGATTTGCGGGAAGCGGCCTGTAAGCTGGAAAACTGCTTAGACGATAGCTGCAACAGCTCGCAGTTAATTGCGCTAACGGGCGAAATGCAGGAAAAGGATAACGGAGAAAGCAGGGGCCGTTCAGAGAAAAAACGACCCGAGGAATGCAAAGAGGTCAGCAATTTGCTCGATGATCTAATCTGCATGCCCAAGGCATTAACTTCCGATATTGACTCTATTTTTAAATCAGCATCGGATGTAGTTGGTATCCAGGTATTCTCCAATTTAGGCACGCTCGATCCCCTGCAGCAGACACTCTCTGATAATTCGGGGAAATTTGCAAGTCATATGCAGGAAACGGCCAAAACAAGGGAAAATGATTTGAAAAAGGCCCGGGAAGCACTGGTCGAGTGCGTACAGGAATCGACCAGGGCGACGTTTGATAAATATAACGATCGAAGTGACTTCGAGGGCGCATTGGAAAGTCTTGATTTCCTCTGCTGTCCGAATTGCGATTGTGTGGACGAGGATTGTATCTGTGATCCCCGCCTGCAGGAATGCGAAGATCAGATTTGCAGTATCTGCGATGATGTGAAAACCACCTTCTGCCGAGATGAAGAATCAGAAAATGAGCAATATTCGGCCGAATAGGGAAGCAATTAATATAAACCAATCAAGAATCCGGTTAAATGATTACCAAACATACCTGCGAAAATGTAAAAGAAACTCCCTGGAAGGATAAAATAAGGGAGTGCTGTGACAAGGAAGACCCCAATGATCCCCGGGGGGGCGACTGCTGTTACGACAGCTGGACTGAAGAACTTAAAGAGGTAAATACAAAGTATGGCCAAGCCGATGAGGAAGCCAGACAGCTATCCATTGAACTGACATACATTTCAGATAGACGCGACCAACTGAAAAACTGGTATGATGAATTGACCGAAGCCCACGATCTATCGCGGCAAATCTGCGATCAATTGGAAATCATGCAGGATCAGACAGAGAAAGTGGCTATGA
>NZ_JBEPWZ010000377.1:0-2535 GCF_041642155.1 Fodinibius sp. | reverse complement strand
ATCAAACCGCGGGATCTGGAAACCCGCACTAAAAGCGGACTTGTACTGCCTGCAACGGTCAAAGAAAAAGAGGATATCCACAGCGGATATGTAATTAAGACCGGCCCGGGATACCCCATCCCTTCCAATGAAATTGACGAGTCGTGGAAGGAGAATGCGAATGAAACAAAATACATTGGCATGCAGGCGGCGGAAGGGGACCTGGCTATTTTTTTGAAGGATCAGACCCACGAAATTGAGTTTGAGGATGAAAAATATCTTATTTGTCCCCATAGTGCTATCTTGCTGTTGATCCGGGATGATTTAGCTCTTTAAGAGAGGTAGCATGCACGGAGAACAGTCCATTTCCATATCATCCAGTTCCCCGGATACAGAGAAGAAAGATCCGGAAAAGGAAAAGCGTCGCTGTACCTACTGTGGCAGCGAAGCTCCCTTGGTATGGGTACATGGCCATGGCCAGTGTGTGCATTGCGGTATCAATGTGGAGGAGTGTTGCCGCGGGGAACGGTGCGGGCCGGAATAAATATTCAGACAAACGTATGGTTTTCAACCGAGAATACCCGTCCGCACAGATCGAGCTCTTCCGAATTATTGGAGGCGATGATCAACAGCCTTGCAGGGGTATTCTGAAAGCTTTCAGCAATATTGGTTACCAGCGATTTACCCGCCTTATCTAAATTCGAACCCGGTTCATCCAGTAAAAGGATATCCGGCTGATGAAAAAGAGCCGCGGCAAGTCGCAGTCGCTGTTGCTGTCCCGTTGAAAGTTTCCCATACGGTTGAGCCGATACTTCCCGGAGTCCTGTTTTTCGGATCCATTCTTCAACCGGATAGGTTGCTTCATTTTGCCGGCTGCGAACGCTGGATAGAAAATGAAGATTCTCCAGGCAGCTTAATTCGTCATATAGATTTATATAGGGTGCAGCGTATCCCATCCGCTGCCGCAGCTGTTCTTTGGAGAGAGTCTCGGATCCGTCTGCCCAAACAACGTCGCCCCGGGTGGGGGAAAGTAATCCGCCCATGCATTTCAGCAAGGTCGATTTACCAGAGCCGTTGGCCCCCGCAATACCCAATGGATCTCCTGAATATTCAAATGAGAGATCCCGGATAATGTTTTTGGTTCCAAACGATTTTCTCAGCCGTTTAATCTGTAGCGTAATCATAGACAAAGGTAAAAAGTACAAATGGGAAACCGTAAAATTTAACAGTATTTCATTCGTTTCAGAATCCAGAACAGGAAAGACAACGCTTGACCCGAAATTTAACTCGCCAGGGATAGGGAATATGGGCAGGGCCCACGCTCTCCCGCGGAGTGTGCGAGGGCGGGCGAATTCCCCTAAAACCTGTTCTGCGAAGCCTTGGCATAATAAAAAAGGTTTGTTGGTCCCTCTTGCACAGGAACCCATTTCGCAGTTGTCACAGGGCGATAATGTTTTAGTTTATACGCTAAAATATCGATATTTTTTTGCTATCATAAGCCATAGCAGTATACTGTATTTTTTCTGTGATAGGAAATTCGGCTTATGAGGATTCCCTCGTGAGAACTGTTACGGTTACCATAACAGGGCATTATTTTTAGAAATCAATATTTCATAAGATTCCTGGGATTTAACATATTGCCATGTTCGTGGTTGTACAGCACTGGTTGCTCACCCCCGCTTCCACGGGACTTGTGAAAGACCGGATACCTGACTCTCAGCAGACATTATATATTATATAATTTAAAAATGATGAATCAAATCATCCAACAGACCACACAGAAGTTCATTGATCTTTTACCCGAAAATAAGCAATACTACCGGATTAATGAGCTCCGCTCGCGGGGCATTCCCTCCTTCATCGTGGAGCGAATTCAGGTAGAGCTTGAACGCAACCTGGCCGAGTCAATGATTTTGCCCAAAACCGACTGGGCCAATACCCAATCCGATGCGGTGCTTGATGCCTGGCACCAGTTTGTACAGGCTATCCGTGCCGAAGTGCGCCTGCCGGCCAGCTTTGCAAAAGCGGTAATCGAAACAGCCGTGGCCGATACGCTGGATATGTTGATCGAACCCCGGAAAAACATTCCGGATGTTATTTATGGCAGTAACGAAGAGCTGGATTATGAGCAGTTATGCGACCGGATAAAGGCGGTGGTTGTCTACCGCCATTTTGCCACGCTGCTGCCCCGGTATATGCAAAAGAAAGAGCTCGACACGCTTTCCAGAGATCGGTGCAATCATATAATCAGGCGGGCTGACGAGCGGTTGACGTTCAACTATTCGCCCCTGAACTGGGCGCAAACCCTGGATCCTTTGTTCAGTTTGCTGGACGAGCAGGTGGATTCCAGTATGTTGCGCCTGTTTTTTGAGGACAAGGGACGGGAAAAGATTGCCGGGGTGTTCGAGCGAAAGGATGCCTCGCTGAGCCGTGCCGAATTCATTGAGGTCTTGTCTTCACCTAAATGGTCTGAACCCCACGCAGATTCTGTAGAAGGGGAACGGGAAAAAAAATCCGGAGAAGAATCCCTCGAAACGGAAGCAGAAAAACCAGGCA
>NZ_JBEPWZ010000376.1:0-2551 GCF_041642155.1 Fodinibius sp. | reverse complement strand
TTGGTATCTCATAATTTTTCCGTCGTCGTTGATAATATTTTTATGGCTGGAACAACCAGGAACTATTGTAAGACTAAAAATTAAATGGGAATGATGCAATTCATTATGCAATTTTAAATTAAAAAATATTATTTCTTGCATTGTGTTGCCGTAGGTTTGCTATTTATGCCTATTTAAGTTTGAAATAAAAGAAAATTAATGTTAACTATTTCTTATTATATGCAATTTTATGCAAGAAAATGGTAGGTTAATGATTCATTTATACTTTCAATTTATTCCGTTTGCAGCTGTGCACTCAATTTGATAGCATGGTAGCGAAATAACATGCAGCCACCGGGGTACAGCCAAAGGTTCTTATAATTTCTTATGAAAATTACACTGAAAGACATTGCAAAGGACACGGGCTTTTCTGAATCAACCGTCTCGCGCGTGCTCAACGGGTCGCCCAAAATCAGTACCCGGACCCGCGACATCATTATGGAAAGTGCTCGCCGGCTGGGATACCTGTCCCCGGGACAGCAGAATAGCAGCTCCGACAAGAAGTTTCTGAATGTAGCCCTGATCGCAAGTGATTTTAAGGAGGGGGAATTCTATGTCTCTTTTTTTAACGGGCTCAATCAGGCTTCTAAAAAAAATAATATCAGGCTGTCTCTTATCGGTCTTGCCAATCCGAAAGAAGAGCTTCAAAAGTTGCTGAAAGAAATTTCTCTTCACTATTACGATGCCGCCATCCTCTATATCCCGGAATACACCCGAAGGGAGTATGAAGAGCTTACGAACAGGATTCCCAGCGGATTGCCTATCATTTCAAATGCCCTTATAGAACACCCGGTATTCCCCACCGTTACCTTCGATGGGTACAGCGGGGGCTACCTCGCCGCCAGACATCTTGAGGATCAGTCGTACAGCGATCTTGGGCTTATACAGGGCCCCTTTGAACGGGCGGAGGCGCGCTACCGGAGCAACGGTTTTAAGGATTACCTCCACCAGCATGAACACCTGGACCTGCTCTGGGTTTACGAGGGCGATTTTACGTTTAAATCAGGGGTCCGCGCTTTCAGGGAATATCAAAAGCTGAACCAAAAGCCCCGAGCTATTTTTGCCGGCAACGACGACATGGCCAATGGGTTTATGGAATCAGCCAAACAGGAAGGGATACAATTTCCCGAAAATGTAGCTATTATCGGCTATGATGATTTACCGGTTTGCCGTCACAACCAGCCGACCATATCCTCCATTAAGACGGATTACGAGGCGCTGGGCATGACCACGATGAAACTCTTGAGGGAACTGGTGGAACATCCCACTCAGAATAGCAACATGCTGAGTTTTGTTTCGGTCTCCCTGCGCCACCGCGAATCTTCGTAGGAACCACATGTTGATGGGGACCGTATGTTGCAATAACAATTTTCAGGACTATAGATTAAAACCTATTTTACCCGTTTTCTTCTGTCCCCTGAATCCATACAGGAGTGGATATGCCTTTGGCCGGAATTGATCTGCTAATCATAACTGCCTATATATTTTTTATCTGCTGGCGTGGCATCAGCGCCCGCACGTCATATAGAACCGCAGACGATTATTTTCTGGCCAACCGCTCACTGAGCTGGCCGGTTATCGGGCTGTCTCTTTTTGCGACCAATATCTCTACCAGCAGCATTATCGGACTCGGCGGCAGCGGGTATAAAACCGGGATATCCGTCTTTAACTACGAGTGGACCGGAGCCATCATGCTGGTGATTTTTGCCCTGTTCATCGCTCCTTATTATATCCGGAACCGGCTGACGACCATGCCGGAGTTCCTCGAGCGGCGCTTCGACCATCGGTCCCGCTTCTATTTTTCCGTCATTTCCATCCTCATCAATGTACTCATTGATATCGCCGGCGCCCTGTATGCGGGCAGCCTGTTTCTGAGAGGGCTTTTTCCGGATATCGACCTGTTTGTTTTTGTCGGGGTTATGGCTTTAATAGCGGGACTCTATACCGTCGTCGGGGGATTGAAGGCCGTTGTGCTCACCGACTCCGTTCAGGGCATCCTGCTGGCTGTGGGGACCGGCATTATTTCTGTTATGCTTTTCATGAAGCTGGGAAGCTGGACGGAAATAACAACGGCGTTACCGAATAATTTTATGAGCCTGATTAAGCCGCTCGACGACGAGCTGACTCCCTGGCCAACCTTGTTTGTCAGTATCCCCATTCTCGGCTTTTACTTTATGTGCTCCAACCAGCACATGGTCCAGCGCATACTGGGGGCGAAATCAATCGAGGACGGAAAAAAGGGAGCCATTTTCGCCGGTTTTCTGAAGCTGCCGATCCTGTTTCTGCTGGTCCTCCCGGGGACCATGGGGCTCCTGCTGTACCCCGACCTGGAAAATGCGAACCTCATCTTTCCAACTATGCTTTACGACCTCTTGCCGGCGGGACTCCTGGGAATCGTCATGACAGGGTTCATCGCCGCCCTGATGTCGAGCATAGACTCGGCTCTTACGGCCTCCGGGAGCATTGCCACCCTCGATATTTATAAAAATATGGTCCCCGCTAAAAGCGAACG
>NZ_JBEPWZ010000375.1:0-2553 GCF_041642155.1 Fodinibius sp. | reverse complement strand
ACGCCAATTCCGGCTAACACCCAGGGACTCTGCATCCAGCTGCCGAAAAGATTCCCGGTAAAGGCGGCCGCCACGCCCAAAACGCTATACATCGAAACGATACCCATCACATACACCAGGGCCCGGGAAAAGGTTCTGCCTGTTGATACGCCATCCCGGGCATTGCCGCCGAACAGCGATACGGTAACAGACATCATGGGATAGACGCAGGGGGTCAGATTGAGCGCGAGGCCGATCAGGAAAATGCTCAGGAATGCCCAGAGCGAACCCTGTTCGTTAAACATGGAGGCAATTTCATTGCCTGACTGGGATACCGATCCGCGGTTTTCATCGAGTCCGTCAAAAAGGTCAACATTGGCCGGGATATCTTGACTGCCAACGGTAAACGGAAATTCGAGCTCGACCGTACTGGGCGGCAGGCAAACCTCGTCGCTGCACGCCTGGATGGTTAATGTTCCGTCGAGCCGGTAGGTTCCCGGTTCCAGGTTACTGCCGGTTTTTGCCTTAAGCACCACGTGGGAAGTACCTTCATAGACATCCAATATCTCTTCGGCAAAATTGAATTTTTTCTGCAGCGGAGTGGGATACTGAATATCTGAAACAATGGCCTGGTCGCTGGTTGACATATCCAGCTCAACACCGATAAGGTAATCGAGGGGGGGATTATGGGCATTGAGATGCCATCCTTCATCGATATTCATGGCAATGGCAAATTTCAGTTCCGATCCCGCCTGCACGGAGTCCTGGCCGGAACTGACCTCTATCGAAACTTTATCCAGGGTTCCGCCCGCATTGTCTGGACCGGCGAAAGACTGTCCCTGACCCATAACGGGCAGGGATATCAGCAGAAAAAGGAGCGTTGAAAACAAATGCCTGGGTTTGAATACGTTCATAGAATTTTAATTTTAGAATCAGAGAATTTGTAGATCATCCTTATCGGGCCGCCAGCTTTTCAAGTAGGGGCTGCAGTTTGTCTTTCGTGAGCATGCCCGGTGCGACGTATTCGACCTGTCCCTTTTTATTAATGATGAAGGTTGTGGGTATGGCGCGAATAGGTCCATACTCACGCGAAACACTTCCGTCGTCAACCATGATGGGATAATTGATGCCCATATCTTCGGCATAGGGACGTACCTTTTCCCACCCTTCCTCGTCAAGTGAAACACCGGCAAAAAGGACGCCATTGTCATTTAATTCTTCATGGAGCTCCATGAAGTCGGGAATCTCTTTACGGCAGGGAGCGCACCAGGTAGCCCAAAAGTTGAGTACGACAATACGTCCCTGCTGGTCGGACAGGGTAAATTCCTCTCCCTCCATTGTTTTGAGGGTAAAATCGGGAGCATCTTTAAATTCCTGCTCGTTATTTTGAGTTCCGGCTGTTTCGGAAGCTGTTTGAGCAGTATTCGTATCATTTGACGGCTGTTCTTTGGCCGTGTCGCAAGACATAAGCAAAACCGCAATGCTGAAACTGAACAGAAGTTGTTTTGTGAAGTAGATAATGTTCATAATGGAAAAGTTAATTCTTTAATTTTTTAGTTTCTGTAGAAACGTCTGTTTTTTTGGATCTATCAGACTTATTCAGAGCGGGGATCTTGCAGGCTGCCCGTCCGCTCAGCGTCGAGGGCACAATAGTTGTACCCGAGTTCAGCAGTTCGGAATTCTTTTGCTGGTTGCCAAACAGATCGATGGAGACAAAGCCCAGGATAAAGGCTATGGCAAGCAGGAGCAGAATTTCTTTATGCCGATTTAAATGCTGCATCGTCATTGCCGGTGGTCGTTATAATGTGATGGTTTGATATCCTTTTTCCTGCAGGTCGAAGATGCGAATCAGGCCGTTCTGGACAACCTGTACACCATCCGGGAGTTCCGATTCATCGATCGAAAATTTGTTCATTGACATTCCACAGGCAGTAATTGTAATTCCCTTTTGCTGAGCTTCATTAATAAGATCTTCGTTGCTGTTTATTTGAGTGATCTTATTACCGCAGAGTATGACTTCAAAATTCCCGATATTGTGGTTATCATCGGAAAGCATATCTACGGTTTTTACAGCGGCCCGCAGGTGGTTATAATTTCGAACCAGCATGGCATAATCTTGCTCTGTGCCAGGATGTATTCGCGTCTGCCCATTGGGTTCGACAGGCTGGCTGGAGACACCGGGAACAATGATGACACTTAGTAAAAACGCAGTACATATTTGTTTGATTGTAAACATGGGTGAATTATGCTTTTTGTAGTTGAAATTTTTGATCGAGGGAATAGGGACAACTGCCATTGGCAGAAAAATAAATAAGTCCGCCGAGCAGCCCTATATTTTTAAAAAGGGGCCCCAGGGTGTGCATACCCTGGGTTTGCACGGTAACGGTAATGGGGATAAGGATCAGGATTAGTACAAGAGCTGCCTGCTTTGTACGGTAGCCAAGGATTAGTGCTACAGCAGTCAGTACCATCCCTATCCCGGAGAGGAAGACCAGGGGTTCGGGAGGGATATAACTTCCCAGGATCTGCCCTAACTCAATGTTTAACAACCGCTCCGTGACAGCATGGGATTGC
>NZ_JBEPWZ010000374.1:0-2569 GCF_041642155.1 Fodinibius sp. | reverse complement strand
CACCTCATGGGCAAAATCGCCTCGATTGGTGAACTCAAGCAGCCGGGCGCCGCCCCTGTAACAGGCCCGGAGGACTTCTTTGCTGACCTCGAGGTCGTCGTGGTAGAAGAGGGGGACCAACCCTGTGGATTCCATCACCGATGCTACTTGTATCCGTTTAAATCGTGCCATAATTATTTTTAACCTTCATAAATTTAAATACTAATTATCAAATAAATTGCCGATATCAAAATCACATACAGATGCTTTTCCAAACCCTGTTTTGGCAGGCTGTATGTAGGCTGCGAAGTTTTAGTGCCCTGGCGGCAGCCCGGACCAGCTTTATTTCGGCATCTGTTGCAAGGGCCTATTAGATGGCGATAACTCTTTTTGCAATAGACCCTGGCCCCGAACACTGTTGGAGCGGGGGACCTGGGTCTTGCAAGAGTCTCTATTTTTAATTTTCTAATTTTTCATTTGTTCTTTACCGGGAAACGCGTCCCGACGCGTCGCCTTCCATCAGTTTTTCCACTTCATCCACCGTCGACAGGTTTGCATCTCCGTAGATGGTATGCTTCAGGCAGGAGGCCGCCACCGCAAACTCCAGAGCCTGCTGGTCCGTCTCGTAGGTAAGCAGCCCGTAAATGAGTCCCCCCATAAAGGAGTCCCCGCCGCCCACGCGGTCGACGATATGGGTGATCTGGTAGGTCGGAGCTTCCAGAAATTCATCCCCGTTGTACAGCACGCCCGACCAGCTGTTGTGGGAGGCGCTTATGGATCCTCTGAGCGTTGTTATTACTTTTTGAGCCCGCGGGAATCGTTGCATCAGCTGCTCGCAGGTCGACCGGTAGGCCTCGGCCTCGACCGATTCGCCCTGGGTTACATCCACGCTGGCGGGATGGATGCCAAAATGCTTTTCCGCATCTTCTTCGTTGCCCAGGATAATATCGCAGCCTTCGACCAGCTCCGGCATGATGTCGCCCGGCTCCTTGCCGTAGTTCCACAGCTTCGCCCGGTAATTCAGGTCTGTAGACACTGTCACGCCCAGTTCGTTGGCCGCCTGGATTGCCTCGAGACAGACATCAGCTGCGCCCTGTGAGAGGGCGGGCGTGATGCCGGTCCAGTGAAACCACCCGGCCCCGTCAAAGACCTTCTCCCAGTCTATGGTTCCTTTTTCGATCTCCGAGATAGCCGAATGGGCCCGGTCATAAATCACTTTGCTGCCCCTGCTCACGGCTCCCGTTTCCAGGAAGTAGATACCCAGCCGCTGGCCGCCCCAGGCAATATGCCTGGTACCGACGCCCCGCTTGCGCATCTCCATCATAGCACACTTACCGATATCGTTTTCGGGCAGGCGGGTAACAAATTCCACGGGGATGCCGTAGTTGGCCAGCGAGACCGCCACGTTCGATTCGCCCCCGCCGTAGATGATATCAAACGAGTCGGCCTGGGAGAACCGGAGCTTTCCAGGCGGTGACAAGCGCAGCATAATTTCTCCAAACGTAATAACCTTTTTCATAACACTATCGATATTTTTATTTGTTAGAAAACTTTGCCAAACCGGTCTTTTGCCCAATTTAAGCGTTATCGGTCGGTTGAAATCCTCACGTACATACGGGCTATATGCTGTGGCTCCAACCTCACTTTGGCTTTGAACTTGAACAAAATCCCCGGATTTTCAAAGCTCACTGTTAGAAGTTAAAATATTCCTTGGCATTGTTATAACAGATATCGGATACTATTTTCCCCGCCCAGCGGAGGTCATCCGGAAGCAGCCCTTTTTCAATATCATTTCCGAACAGGTTGCACAAGATTCGCCGGAAGTACTCGTGCCGCGGGTACGACAAGAAGCTGCGTGAATCCGTCAGCATTCCGACAAAACAGCTCAGGAGCCCTATATTGGAAAGCGTATTCATTTGATCCTCCATGCCATCCTTTTGATCCAGGAACCACCAGGCCGAGCCGTATTGCATCTTGCCCCTGATCGAACCGTCGTTAAAATTGCCGATCATCGAGGCCATCACCTCATTGTCGCTGGGATTGAGATTGTAAAGGATCGTTTTGGCCAGCTGATCCGTCGAATCAAGATCATCCAGGAACCGGGCCAGCGTCTGGCTCTGCGAAAAATCACCGATTGAGTCGAAGCCGGTGTCGGGACCTAATTTTTTGAGCATGCGTTCGTTGGTATTCCGAAGCGCCCCCAGATGGTACTGCTGGACCCATTTTTTGCTGTGATACATCCTGCCCAGCTGCAGTAAGATATAGTAGGAAAGGCCTTTCTGCTGCGATTCGCTTAGCGATGTTCCTTTTCGGACTTGTGCAAAGGCCTCTTCCCGCTGTGCAGCCGACATGTCGGCGTAATAAATTTTTTCAAGACCGTGATCGGCCAGCCGGCATCCCTGCTCGTGAAAATAATGTATTCTCTGTTCAAGAGCGGTTAGTAAATCGTCCAGGCTGTGGATCCCGACGTCGCTTACCTCCTCCAGGGTATCAATATAGCTATTATAGGCTTTGACATTATCAAATGCATAGGCGTTATCGGGACGAAAGGCCGGCAGTACCTTCGTTTCAAAATCGTCCCCTCGCAGGG
>NZ_JBEPWZ010000373.1:0-2579 GCF_041642155.1 Fodinibius sp. | reverse complement strand
CCCTCGGACTGAATCTGTATACGTCCCTTCGAGGGACGCACATCAAAGGCTTCATTGACCACCACCCCGTTCAGCTTCACCGTTATGCTGTCGCCCTTCACGATCGCTTCCATCCGGTTCCACTCCCCGGGGGGACGTTCGATATCGTCTGCGCCCCGAAATCCCCGCACATCCTCCCACGTCGGATCGCGGTCAAACCAGTTAATGCGTCCCCCATTAATCGTAACCGGCTCCCCGTCCGGCTGATATACATGCGAGCCATTTTGCTGCTCGGGGGCGACCGGACTCGTAATGGCAAAGTCATCTGATCCGTCGCCCACGACAATAAAGTCGCCGGTCCCCCCTTCGATAATATTAGCCTCAATGGAATACATCCACTTTCCGGAATAGGCCCCATCTTCGCCTATGGAATGGAACAGCAGCCCGCAATCCCGGGCGCGATGCTTTCTGGGCTCAAAGGTCTGGTCCCCCCACCTGAATTCGGTAATCAGATGATAATTTTCATACTCCTCCTCGGTGGTAAGCGATCCCCATTCCTCCCCGGATATTCGAAGCACCCCGTCCGTAACCGTAAAGACGTCCCGTGGATCGTTATTGCGTCCCCGTTCTTCCAAAAAGGTATACCAGCCATCCAGGTTTTCCCCGTTGAACAGCGACACAGCATCTTCTCCCGCCGTGTGCCTCTGGCCCTGGCAGGAGATAAATCCCGTTGCTATAATTAATATACCTACCCATCCTATGACCCACTGTCTCATTTTATTCATTGTACCATCCATTATTAGTTGATTTTAGTTCAATATAAATAACTTTCATTAAAAGGAATTCAGCGACTACCTGGAGTACTTCCGCGGCAATCTCCGAAGGCCAAAAGAATCGAAAAAGCCTCACTGCGATGACAGCTACGTTTTCACGAGTCTTGTGTGGCGAGCGAACGTTAAGGTTAATATTATTTCGTTAATCTCATGTGATTGTCTTCCTGTCATACTACTGTTTCAACTGTCCCAACAACCCTAAAACTTCCCGCGATATTTTTTCCGATGCCTCCACTTCCAGGTAGCTCGACCGGGCGCGCCACGTTTCATATCCCCCCAGCGCATGATGCTCCGGGGTCGGAAGATATCCGTTATAACCGTTGGCCAGGGATATGGTAAACATGGAATCAAAGGGACTTTTGTCCTTTAACTCCAGGCCGATTTCCACAAATACCTCGCACGGAATCGCCGCTATGGCCAGGTCCCCCAGGCGGAACGACTGCAGGATAAGCGACTTGCGCTCCGGATACTCACTCAGCAGCAGCGTCTCACGAGCGTAAATCTCCTCCAGGGATTCCATATCAGGTCCCTCGGCCTTATCCACAATCCGCTCCGCCCGTTCAATATCCTCCGTCGCCGGCAGACGCACGCCCAGTTCGATCTCTTGCTGGACCGCATCCAAGGATATCCAATCCCTGTACTCCATGTTTTGCACGACTTTATACGTCTCCGCCGCTAACACATTCGCCACGTACTGCATCTGGCCATATTCCCCCGAAACCGTGTGCTGCTCGCCAGTGAAGTCAACATTATTAATATCACCGCTGGTGCCGTTGGACATAATCCCGACAAACGATGGGGTTTGATGCTCCGTTTCCAGCATTCCGGCCATCTTGTCTGCGAACATCCCGAAGTAATCGGCAGAAATTTCCCCCGCTCCGGTGCCCCCGACATAATGCAGCGAATAGTTGGCCAGCAGGGCGATATGATCGCCGCCGGCTGATTTAACAGAGACGACGGGCACCTCCGGATCGATCGGTCCCGCCGGCTCCAGCAGATTGGGATTGCCGACGCCTGGATTCGTTTTTACCTGATCCCCCTCCCCAAAAGGATTGGTGATTTCGGTACCGTCTTTCATTTTCCATCTCCGGTTAAACACCTGTGAGGGTTCGTGTCCCACGCCCCACCCTATCTTCGCCGGAACGCTGTTTTCATTGGCGCGAACCACCGCATCCGCGATCCTCGTGCTCAGAAGCTCCAGGTACTCCGGGTCCGGATCGCTCTGAAAAACCGAGCAGGCCGTGCCCGCCGAGTGGGTATGGGTAGCTGACATCATCATATTTTTAACCGGAATGCCCGTTAATTCATGGGCTCTCTCCTTGGCTTTATCCAGTGTCTCCCGGTAAATCATGCATAGGTCCGACACCACAATAGCCAGCCGGGTCGACCCATCATCCAGCACGATCGCCCGGGCGTGGGTCTCGTCGTGAACATTCTTTACCTGCCGGTCCTGCATACCTCCATTTATGGAAGTACCGATCGCCGGCGTAATGACACTCGTTGCGGCTCCCGCGCGGAATGTCCGGGCATCCTCGACCGATTGCCCGTAGGCCGGTAGGGAGAAGCCCCATCCAATGATAATAGCAACGCAACACGCTTTCATCCAGTTTCTCATCGTTTTTTCCTCAATAATCTGTCATTATTATTATTATTATTTACGAAGACCCTGCAAAACCATTGTTTTGCTTAATCTCTACATGTTCACGTTTTCGAAATCCTAAAGTATAGACCTATACACTGCGGTTTGAAAATCGCCCAGGGGTTGAT
>NZ_JBEPWZ010000372.1:0-2591 GCF_041642155.1 Fodinibius sp. | reverse complement strand
GGTACAAACTCGAAGCCGTCGGGCTTGTCGACCTTAAATTGTTTAACATCGTGCGTAATATGCTGGATATCGCGAATCGTTACCTTGTAGCTCATAATAGTTTCTCAATGATTTTTGGTTGCTCATTCAATTCAAATATTCCGCCAGGAACTCCACTGTTTTCTGCCAGGCGTCTTCGGCAGCTTCCGCGTTGTAGCGGGTGCCCGACGGGTTGGCAAAAGCATGGTCGGCTCCCTCGTAAATATGAATATCGTTGGTGACACCCGCTTCGTCAAGCGCCGCCTCAAATTTCTTCACCTCTTCCGGCGGGATACCATCGTCCTCGGCTCCGAAAATCCCCAGCACCGGCATATCGAGAGTTGACAGTTCCCCGGCATCCGTGACCAGCCGGCCGTAATAGATGACCGTCGCATCAATGGCCTCCGGCATTGCCAGCGCCGTCTGCAGCGACCATCCGCCGCCAAAACACCAGCCGATGGTCCCGACCGCTTCAACGCCCTGTTGCCTGGTGAGAAAGCGGTAGGCCTGATCCAGGTTCTCAACCGCCTCCTCTTCATCGACCGAGCGGGCATAAGTGCCGGCGCTGTCGGGCGATTCGGCCACTTTTCCTTTATACAGGTCAACCGCCAAGGCCGTGTATCCTTCCCCGGCCAGCTTGTCCGTCATCATCCGGATATTGTCATTAAGTCCCCACCACTCATGGATCACGATCAGGGCGGGACCGCCATCCCCGGCTTCATCCGGTGTCGCCAGGTAGCCGGTAATTTCCGTCCCATTGACTGTGGCATACTGCACCTCTTCGCCCGAGACCGGTAGTCTGTCCGCGTTCTCCGACTGGGTTGCGGCATTGGCGACCGGACGATCGCCTTCATGCTCCTCATCCATGCGGTCGATGTACTCGTCACTTTCCCCGGAGCTGCAGGCCATCATTAAGAGCACCAGACTGACGCCCCAGCAGAACTTCCTCATTTTTTCCATAATCCCGTAGTTAATTGCGGTTTATTATTCAATGTAAAAAATATTGGGGAGAAAGTTGTATCACAACTTTGAGCCCTTTATACGGAATTTTACGTATACATGAATGGCTATTGGAATCGGGGTACAGCCGCCGGGACGATCTCCTCACCGGCGGCAGCGGAAGGATTAGAGTTCCTACATACTTTATAATTTGAGTCCCCTATATCCATATAAGGGGAGTAAAGATGAAAGTACCGTTTTCTCCTCCTCTGGCAAGAGGCAGGCAAAAAGGAACGGCCGGACCATTGGCTAAGTGACAGCGTCCCTTAAACACATCATTACCATTAATATATAATATAACGTTACGGTATGGACTTTGATTTTAAAAAGGCGGAACAGGCCCTGGATAAGCTATCTTTTCCCGACCGGCTGAAATCCGTCGGGCATCTCATTAAATACACCTTTACCATTATCGGGGAGGATGAGGATATCATAAAGCCCTGGATCCGCATGCTGCTCTATAACTTCGTGATGGTCAGCGGCCTGTTTTATGCCTGGCTGGGCTGGTGGTACGAGCTTCCGCTTGAGGGGTGGGGACTCTTTGTCGCGGTGGTCCTCTTCATCTACAAGTATTTTTATTACAACAAGCAAGAGATGCGGATGAGTCACATCGTCTACGAAACCATCATAGGTAACGATCCCTCCTACAAATCAGCGGTGGCGGCCTGTAAACCCATCCAGTCGCAGACCCGAAAAATCGCCTGGCTGGATATTCTCATGGCGTTCGTCAACAAGGCAAAATTTGCGGGCGGCGGCTTTGTGATGATGCTCGTCCGGCTGTTTATTGCCGGCATCGGCGAAGTCTGGGATCTGGTCAACCACTACCTGCTGCCCTCCGTGGCTGTCGACCGGCTGGAGATCAAACCGGGGGTCAAAAAGATGAAAACACTCAAAAGCCAGGTCCCCGAATCGCTGGTCGGCGTATTCGGCATCGACTTTCTGGGCAGCGTGACGCGGCGGATTGTCGTACCGGTTTATATAGTGTTGGGTATTATTGCGGTTGGCCTGGGCATTTGGTTGTCCGGCTCCCTGCCCTCCACCGAAATCCAGGGGGCCGAAGAGCCCGCCAAATACTGGTTCACCACCCTGCAGTTCAGCTGGGTGCCCGTCATCATCGCCCTGTGGGTCGGCAAGCTGATCAGCAGCCTCATTGCCCGGACCGTTACCGGGATTAAGGTAATCTATTTCACCATCTTCTATACCAAGATCACCCACCCGGATCGTATTATGGAGAAGCTGCAGGACGACCTGGTGAATTATCTCAAGCTGAAGGAAGTGGACGAGGTTAAAGACCTGGACAAGCAGGGGACGGAGGAGGAGTAGCCCTGCCTCTGTATCCAGCGCAAAGGTGTCGGGGATCAGGACTATTCTGCACTGGTGAATAAGGTTGATCCTCAACACAGGGAAATTGCTTCCCGAAAAACAACGCTCGATCTTGTGAATATATACTACCGATCCTGAGATTGCTCGCATAAAATGGCACAATGATGGCCGAAACAGCCCATAGGCTCGCTGGTCAATCCCACCTTTTACTCTTCTTCCGGCACCAGACGCTGGATGCCATTGCCCTCGGT
>NZ_JBEPWZ010000371.1:0-2595 GCF_041642155.1 Fodinibius sp. | reverse complement strand
ATATCGATATCGACTTCGACGACAGTGGCCGACAGGAAGTAATCGATTACGTGGTGGAAGAGTACGGCCGCAATAATGTCGCCCAGATTGTGACCTATGGCACCATGAAGGCCAAGACATCGATCCGTGATGTGGGACGCGTACTGGGCGTTCCGCTGGAGGAGGTGAACCGCATTACCAAAATGTTTCCCGAGGGTCCCGGTTTCACGGAGTTCGAAGATGTGCTCGACAGCCGCAAAAACCCGGAGTCGGCTAAAGATATACAGCAGCTCTTCGAGCATCCCGACCCGCAAATACAGAAGATGATGCGTTTTGCGCGGACCCTGGAGGGCTCGGCGCGGCAGACGGGCATACATGCGGCGGGCGTAATCATCGCCCCCGGCGAGATCAGCGAGTACGTTCCGGTGGCGCTGTCGAAGGACAAGGAGCTGATCACCCAGTACGATGGTCCCCACGCCGAGGAATGCGGACTGCTGAAAATGGATTTCCTGGGGTTGAAAACGCTTTCCATCCTGAAAACGGCCATCAAGTATGTGGAAGAGAACCACGGCGTATATTACGAGCTGGATGAGATTCCCAGGGACGATGAAAAGACCTTTGAGCTGTATCAGAAAGGAAATACGATCGGCACCTTCCAGTTTGAATCCGACGGCATGCGGAAATATCTCAAACAGCTGAAGCCGACGTCGCTGGACGACCTCATCGCCATGAATGCCCTGTACCGGCCGGGGCCGATGCAGTTTATTCCCGAATATATTGACCGCAAGCATGGCCGCAGTAAAGTGGAATACCCGCATCCCGACCTGGAGGAGCTTCTGAAGCCGACCTACGGCATTATGATTTACCAGGAGCAGATCATGAAAGCCGCCCAGATTATTGCCAACTATTCCCTGGGCGAAGCGGATTTGCTGCGTCGCGCCATGGGAAAGAAGAAGCAAAAAGTGATGGCCAGGCAGCGGAAAGTCTTCACCGATCGGGCCATCGAGAATGGTGTATCGGCGGAAAAAGCCGAAGAGCTCTTCGATATTATGGCAGAGTTTGCGAACTACGGCTTCAACAAGTCGCATTCGGCGGCCTATTCGGTGGTGGCCTATCAAACGGCCTTTTTTAAGGCCAATTATACCCCGGAGTATATGGCGGCCGTGCTGACCCATAACATGGGCGATATTGACAAGGTATCCAAGTTTATCGAGGAGTGCTATCACAACGGCATCACGGTGGATCCGCCGAATATTAATACGGGCGCCGGCAAGTTTGTGGCCGTGGACGGACGTATCCAGTACGGGATGGAGGCGATCAAGGGGGTGGGCTCCAATGCCGTCGAGGAAGTCGTGAAAGAGCGGAGAGCAAACGGTACCTTCGAATCCATTTATGATTTTGCCCGGCGCATTGATTCGAGAATTTGCAATAAACGGACCCTCGAAAGCCTGATTCAGGCGGGTGCCTTTGATGATTTTAATAAAAACCGCCGTCAGCTGCTTCATAATATGGAGGTGATCATCAGCTATGGTTCGCGGGTGCAGGAGATGGAGAACTCCAACCAGTCGGACCTGTTCGGGGACGGCAGCGGCAATGCTTCGGCTATTGACGAGCCGGTGCTCGAAGAGATTCAGCCGTGGTCCAATATTGAACGGCTTAACAAAGAGCGTGAGCTGATCGGCTTCTACCTGAGCGGACACCCGCTGCGCAAGTATGCAGAAGATGTGGAAATGTTTTGCTCGCATACACTCAAAGCCGGGGAGCTGGAGCAGCTAAACGATCGTACCGATGTGCGCTGTGCAGGCATCATCACGCAGGTCAAGCGGGTTACCGATAAAAAAGGACGTCCCTTTGCCTTTTTACAGATGGAGGATCTGCACGGTACCGTAGAGGTGATTGCATTCAATGAGGTCTATGACCGTAACCTGGGGATGATCCAGGTCGACACCCTGGTGGTGGTCGACGGCAGTATTGACACCCGTCGCGGCAAGCCGCAGATTATCGCCAACAGTTTCGAGCGAATCGAAAGCATGCGCGAGAAATACCAGGATCAGATTGAGCTGAAGCTGGATATTGACACCTCGCAGGTAGATCAGGAGGAGCTGCACGAGATGGCTAACCTGTTTGAGCAGAACCAGGGACAAACGAATGTGCGTTTTAATGTGTTGAGCAAGGAGGCCAAACGCCCCTTTGCCATGCACGTTCGGAAGTTTGTAGTCGATCCCAACGATGAATTGCTGGGCGGACTCAAGTCCCTGTTGGGCAAGGAGTCGGTGGCCCTGAAGCGAAGCGTCGGCAACGGGAGATAAATTTTTGCAATAGGCCGTATAGCAAGAAATGATATGATTGTCAATATATATTGTACGATCTTTATTTGAAATAATTAAAGAATGTAACTTTAACGAACAGATAAGATGTTATTATGAGTAAAGCACTTGAATTTACAGACGAATCGTTTGAAGAGGATGTCCTGAATGTGGATTCCGACACGCCCGTGTTGGTTGATTTTTGGGCCGAATGGTGTGGCCCGTGTCGAATGGTCGGCCCCGTCGTGGAGGAACTGGCCGGCGAATTTGAAGGCAAAGCCAAAGTCGGGAAAGTGGATGTGGATTCCAA
>NZ_JBEPWZ010000370.1:0-2602 GCF_041642155.1 Fodinibius sp. | reverse complement strand
CCTCTGTCTCTTTTATGAGCTCCTTAATCGCTGCAATCTCCTGCAGGGAAGAAACCATCGGCACTAAAAGACGTACGCGTCCAGGGTATTGAACCGCCGTTTCCAAAATGGCTCGCAACTGCTCCTGGAACAGCGCCCGTTCATCCAGGAGCATGCGGATGCCCCGCCATCCCAGAAACGGGTTATGTTCCTCTTGTCCATGGTCGAAAAATTTATCCCCCCCGGCATCAAACAGGCGGATAGTCACGGGGTGTGAATTAGTGCCCTTCAGTATAGACTGGTAAAAAGCCTTTTGCTGTTCTTCATCACCGAATTGGTCGTGTCGCAGATACAGCGATTCCGTTCGTAATAATCCGATACCCTCCGCCCGAACGGACCGGACGGCAGCCAGCTCTTCCTTAAACTCAATGTTCGCCTGCAGGGAGAAGGAGGAGCCGTCGCTGGTTGTATTCGGACTCTTGCAAATTTTTTCCCTCTCGGACTGCTCCTCAGCAGACCGGGCCATCAGTTCTTCATATTTTGCTTGCGTAGCGGGTGTGGGATTCACCACGACCTCCCCATGATCCCCATTCAGAATAGCCAGCTCCCGGGCTCCGATGGAAGACGACGCATCTTCCACGCCCACGACCGTAGGGATCTGCATGGATCGGGCTAAAATTGCAGCATGCGAGGTTGTCCCCCCGCGATCCATTACAATACCACGGATATTCTGTTCAGAAAATTCAATGACTTCGCGGGGACTCAACTCCTCAGCGATCAGGATACTCCCTTGCTCAATCTCATCCTGAATATCATTATTATTGATAATATGAATCAAGCGGTCACGGATATCTTCAATATCTATGGAACGCTCCTGCAACAGCCCCTTCTGGTTATCCATCAAGTCCAGGTAGGTCCCGAATACCTTTTTGATAGCCGCATCCGCAGGCTGATTGTATTTTTTAATCTCAATTTCTACCCGTTTTCGCAGATCGGGATCGTTGATCATCTCGATATGTGCCTGCAGCAGTTCTTTTATCTCGCCGTTTTCCTGGGTATCCTGAAGCTTCCGGATCTCTTCTTCAGCTTCATCCAACGCTTTCTCGAACTGGCTGAGCTGATGATCAATCTCATCATCGGTAATATTCTGCCTCGAAACGGTGGGTCGACTGCGTCGATACAGGCTCGTTCGCCCCATCGCAATGCCAGGGGCAGCAGGTGCCCCGGAAAGTACTAACTCCTCTGTTGTAACACTATCCTTCATCATCATATACTTCTCCAAATCCATCATTAATTAATTCTATAATAGCTTCAGCTGCCGCTTCTTCATCTTCTCCATCAATTTCCAGTTCCAACTCAGCACCCTGTTCGGCCGCCAGCGTCATCACTCCCAAAATACTTTTACCGTTCACCCTGTATCCATACATATGAATAAAGAAATCAGACTTGAATTTACTGGCTAATTTCACCAATGCTGCTGCGGGACGCGCATGCAGACCAGCATCATTCACAATCTTAACTTTTTCTCTGATCATGTTGTTTCGTGTTTATAGCTTAAGATGCTAATTATTGTTCTAACTATCCATGAAGGAAATATCAAAAATCACAAGGCTGAAAGCGTCATTATTAATATTGCCGATTCCTCATATGTTTTGTTAATTTATGGTTCATTTGAAGTGAACTAAATATCGAAATTTCATGTCTGTAACCAAAAAAGATGTCAAATACGTAGCCGACCTGGCTCACCTGCAGCTAACGGAAGAAGAATCCGAGTCGTTAGTGCATGATATGAATCAAATTCTGGACTATATGACCACGCTTGAAGAGGTAGACACCTCCGATGTGGAGCCGCTGGAACATGTCATCGATCTGGAATACCGGCTGCGCGATGACAAGGCCGAAGAACCGCTGCCGCACGAGGATGCCCTCAAAAATGCTCCCGACGCCGATACCGACTACTTTCGCGTCCCCCGTGTCATAGAATAGCAGTACAGACAGGGATAGACACGGGAGCAGATACAAATACAGATGTAGATATAGATATAGATGCAATTGCAGTTGCATTTCCTTCCCCGTTCTGCAGGGTACAATAATAAACAACTAAAACCATCGCTTTGAATTCGAAATTCCAGCCTCACGCTCTCAAAGAAGATTTCATCTCCCGGTTGTCAAGAAACAAAAAGCATGGGATCGCATTAGTCCTTCTGTTTTTACTTCCACTGGTGCTCTATTCGGCTATTTTCTTCGGCGGCAAACAATTTTTGGGAAATGACGTGCTGCAATACCGGGCCGGGGCGGAATCGGTCATCAATTATATTGAAACACACGAGGGGGAACATCCCAACTGGGCCACCAACATGTTTTCAGGGATGCCTTCCTATGTGCTTCACAACCCGCCCTCCCCGCCAAGTATCGATACGTTCTTCAAATGGATCGGCGGCGATACCCATCCCCTGGTCTTCTTCTGGATTCTGCTCAGCGGCGCCTACTGCTTTTTTATCATTCAGGGAGTCCGCCCGTTTTCTGCGGCTCTCGGAGCGGTTTTGATCGGCTTTACGACCTACCTGCCCATTATCATAGAAGCGGGGCATTACGGCAAATTTATGGCATTCTCTTTCATCCC
>NZ_JBEPWZ010000369.1:0-2608 GCF_041642155.1 Fodinibius sp. | reverse complement strand
GTGCCGACTTTCCGTCACGAGATGGATGAAGATTACAAGGCCAACCGTCCCCCGCAGCCAGAGGAGCTGAAGGTGGGCATCCCGCTGATCAAAGAGATGATCGAAGGATACGGTATCCCGAATATTGAACAGGATCGTTATGAGGCCGATGACCTCATTGGGACCATTGCCAGTGACGCCAACGCTGAAGACGTGGACGTATATATGGTGACGCCGGATAAAGATTTCATGCAGCTGGTCCACGACCATATTATGATGTATAAACCGGATAATAGAAACGGCGGCTTCAATCTTATCGGGCGGGAAGAGGTCAAAGATTATTTTGGGGTCTACCCGGAGAAGGTGGTGGATGTATTAGCTATCCTGGGCGATACGTCGGATAATATTCCAGGCGTCAGAGGCATTGGCAAGAAAGGGGCGCCCCGGCTGATCAACAAATACGGCAGCCTGGAAGCGGCCATCGAGGATGCTCCGAATATGTCTTCCAAACGACATCGCGAAGGTCTTCGGGAATATGAAGAGGAGGCGCTCCATGCAAAGGAGATGGTAACGATAAAGACCGACGTACCGGATACGGTAAAATGGGAGGACCTCGACTGGGAAGGCGCTGATGAGGAAAAATTGGGGAAATTTTTTAAAAGGATGGAGTTTCGCACGCTGACCAAAAAATACCTTGGCGAAGAAATCAGTCGTTCGCCCCGGAACAAGTCCCGTACATCAAATAAAAACCAGACCGATCTTTTTGTCGGGGATGAGACCGAAGAAGGGGAGAGCGAGCTGCAGTCTTTCGATGAAGATATTGTCAGTTACGAGCTGGTTAACAATATAACGGCTCTTAAAGATCTGGTTGTCAGGCTGCAGGGATCGCAGCATATTTGTTTTGATACCGAGACCGACGGGGTGGATCCCATGGTACATAAGCTCGTGGGGATTTCGCTTTCTGCCGTGGCCGGGGTAGCGTACTATGTGCCGTTGAATGTGGAGAGGGGGATCCCGGAGGAAGAAGCGCTGGCCATTCTGCGGCCCTTGTTTATCAATGAGTCCACATTGAAGATTGCCCATAATTATAAATTTGATTATATGATGCTTTACCGTGCCGGGCTGGAGCCGAAGGGACCGGCTTTCGACACCATGATTGCCGCCTACCTGATTGATGCCGACCAGAAGTTAAAGATGGATGTGTTGGCCAAAACCTACCTGCAATACGAGCCCATTCCCATCCATCAGCTGATTGGTACGGGCCGGAATAAAAAGACCATGGATGAAATTCCTGCTGAAGAGGTTACCGTTTACGCCTGCGAGGATGCGGATATTACGCTCAGGCTCTACGAAGTGCTGAGTGATGTTCTCGAAAAAGATGCATTGTCTGAAATCGCACGGTCTCTGGAATTTCCGCTGATGGAAGTACTGGCTAAAATGGAGATGCAGGGAGTGCTGGTGGACCAGGAGCTGCTTGGGGAGTTTTCCGAGACTCTACGAGCCGATCTGATTACCCTGGAGCAGAAGATTTATGAGAAGGCCGGCATGGAATTTAATATAAACTCACCCAAACAGCTGGGAGAGGTGTTATTCGATAACATGGGGCTGCCGTCGGGGAAAAAGACCAAGACCGGCCAATACTCCACGGCAGAATCGGTGCTGAAAAAATTGGCAACAGAGTACGAAATGCCGGATCTCATCCTGGAATACCGGGCGCTCAGCAAATTGAAGTCAACCTATGTGGATGCCCTGCCGAAGCTGATCAATGAAGAGACAGGACGTATTCACACCGATTACAATCAGAGTATCGCTGCGACGGGACGTCTTTCATCGTCCAATCCGAACCTGCAGAATATTCCCATACGAACGCAACGGGGACGCGAAATCCGGAAGGCTTTTATTGCGGAGGAGGGACATCATCTGCTTTCGGCAGATTACTCGCAGGTGGAGCTGCGTGTTATTGCTTCCATAGCGGGAGATGAAAATATGATCAGAGCCTTTAAAAATGGAGAGGATATACATTCCCGAACGGCCAAGGAGGTTTTTGATTTGAATTCGCTCGACGATGTGACACCAAATCAGCGGCGTAAGGCGAAGGAAGTCAATTTTGGCATCCCGTATGGCGTTAGCGCATATGGACTCGCTAACCGGCTGGGAATCACCAACAGCGAGGGGAAAGAGATGATTGACCAGTACTTCGAGCGCTTCCCTGGAATTTTGGATTATATCAACGAGACCAAAGCCTTTGCCCGCGAAAACGGCTATGTCCAAACGCTGCTGGGACGACGGCGCTATATTCCAGGGATCACTTCAGGCAACTGGAATGTACGGGCTTTTGCCGAGCGAACGGCTATTAATATGCCGATACAGGGCACTGCTGCAGATATCATCAAGCTGGCCATGATTAACATCCAGGAATTTATCGAAGAGCAAGAGCTTGGTACCCGGATGCTGCTGCAGGTTCACGACGAGCTGATCTTTTCTGTGCCCAATGCGGAGACTGTAAAAGTACCCCCGAAGCTAAAAGAGCTGATGGAATCGGCCTACGAACTGGCGGTCCCCCTCGAGGTGGAGATGGGACTGGCCGATAACTGGCTGCAAGCACACTGAAAAATGCAGCCGGTCGCTA
>NZ_JBEPWZ010000368.1:0-2616 GCF_041642155.1 Fodinibius sp. | reverse complement strand
CCTCATCGGTGCCTACGTAAATGCCATACAAGCCGGTGTCTTTGTACGACTGATTAAAGGAGGTGATCGTATAGCAATAACCGTATTTCTCCCGTACATTTTGATGCAGGCGGGAACTCATCCCTCCTCCCAGCACGGTATTAGCCAACAACAGCCGGTACTTGTCCCCGTGATCGTAATCCAATCCCCGGCGTCCGGCGACCAGGTGCGTCTGCTCTATCGGTTTGGTGAGCTCAAGCTGATTAATTTCATAATCAGGCAGCGTCTGATCCAGCTCCTTCACCCCTTTGGATGATACGTCGGCAAAAAAACCGGATACCAAATTGACCACTTTTTTGTGATCCACATTTCCCGCCACCGCCACCAAAAGATTGGACGGCTGGTAGCGATCGTCCATATAATCATAAAGATCTCCCCGGTCAAAAGAGGAGACCGTTTCTTCGTAGCCAAGGGTCGACTGTCCCAGGGGGTGTCCCTTGAAAGCGTGAGCCACAAATTGTTCGAGAAGATAATCATTCGGACTATCGCGGTACATCTTCATCTCCTCAATAACTACTTTTTTTTCTTTCCGTATCTCATCCTTCGGGAATGAGGGGTGCAGTATCATATCGGAAAGCACATCCAGCGCCCGGTCAAGCTGCGTGTTGAGACAACGCGAATAGTAGCAC
Source organism: Fodinibius sp. (assembly GCF_041642155.1). Lineage (NCBI taxonomy): Bacteria > Pseudomonadati > Balneolota > Balneolia > Balneolales > Balneolaceae > Fodinibius > Fodinibius sp. Next base: position 1,948 of record NZ_JBEPWZ010000368.1, on the reverse strand, counting down.
GTATATTCCGAAGAGGTAAACGCATTCAGGTAGCCTCCCACCGATTCCATGCTCATGGCAATGTCGTATGAGGAGCGCGAGTCGGTGCCTTTAAACAACATATGCTCCAGAAAATGAGTCACTCCCGACTGTTCCTGGCGCTCGTTCCGGCTACCCGTCTTTACCCATATCCCAACGGCCACGCTTTTAACACTTTCAAAATGCTCGGTGACAATAGTAAGTCCGTTATCCAGTATTGTTTTATTTACCAGGTCCCGGTTCTGAGATTCTTGCTTCATGATTGAGATAACCTAAACATTGATTTAAAGAAACCTTAGCAATTCTGTCCGCCTAAACACTCGTGCGACGGTTTAACAGGCTGAAACCCTCCTTGGAAGCGAACCCGTATTTCTCACAAGGATGTATGGCGTGTGTTGTAACCTTATGATACAGATAAATTTCCTGGTGAGAAATCCGGGTTAAACCAGCCATTCGATATGTTTGTTTTTCAAAGCCCTTTTAAAGAAAAACGCCACCCCGAAAAAGAGATGGCGTTTCATGTAATACTTTTGGGAGAAGTATTCGGAATATTACTCTTCTCCCTCTTTCGGAAGTAATGCTTTGCGCGAGAGGCGAAGCTTGTTGCCGTGCTCTACCTTAAGCAGCTTCACATCAAGTTCATCGCCTACCGACAACACATCACTTACATTGTCCACGTGACTGTGATTAATTTCAGAGACGTGCAGCAGCCCGTCCTTGCCGGGGACAATCTCGACAAAAGCACCATAATCCTTGATGGCTTTTACCGTACCGTGGTAGGTTGCCCCTTCTTCCAGATGTCCCACAATACCTTCAATGCGTTTCTTCGCTTCTTCAGCTTTGGCAAGCGCATCAGCCGTAATCGTAATCTTGCCTACGCTCCGTTCTTCATCTTCCTCTACCCAAATTTCGGTATCGGTTTCTTTCTGGAGGGTCTGGATTACTTTTCCGCCGGGACCAATAACCGATCCGATTTCGTCGGCATCAATTTCCATATTGATAAACTGTGGAGCGAACTCCGAGATATGTTCTCTCGGTTCTGAAATAGACTCGGCCATTTTATCCAGAATGTGCAGGCGTCCCTGACGGGCCTGCTCAAGGGCTTCCTCAAGCTTCTCGTACGAGATGCCGCTCACTTTCATATCCATCTGGCAGGCCGTGATACCGTCCCGGCTTCCGGCTGTTTTAAAGTCCATATCTCCCATAAAATCCTCTTCCCCGCGGATATCTGAGAGTACGACCGACTCATTGTCGCCGACGATCATCCCCATGGCGATTCCGGCCACGGGTTTTTTCAGCGGTACGCCGGCATCCATAAGTGCCATGGATCCACCGCATACCGAAGCCATTGAGGAAGAACCGTTGGACTCCGTAATGTCGGAGATCACGCGAATGACATATCCGAACTCATCAAAAGTAGGCATTAGCCTGCCGATCGACCGCTCGGCCAGGTGTCCGTGACCGATTTCGCGGCGGCCGGGCCCACGCATGAATCCGGCTTCCCCCACGCTGTAATTCGGGAAGTTATAGTGCAGGAAAAACGTCTTGTCTTTCTCGGTCAGCAGGGTATCTACCGCCTGGGCATCCTGCTTTGTTCCCAGTGTTACCGAAACCAGTGCCTGTGTTTCACCCCGCGTGAAGATAGCTGAACCGTGAGTGCGCGCCAGGTAATCCACCTGTGTCCATATATCCCGGATATCCTCGGGCGAGCGTCCGTCTATGCGTCGTTTCTTTTCGAGGATTAATGCCCGGAGTTCATGCTTCTCTATTTTACTCAGGATTTCCTTGATCGTGCCTTTTTCACCAGCATATTCTTCCGTATCCGTCAGCTCTTCGACAACATCATTTTTAACCTCGTCCAGTTTTTCGCCGTATGATTCTTTACCGAGTCCGGTACTTACCACTTCACGGATTCTCTGCTCAGCGAGCT
>NZ_JBEPWZ010000367.1:0-2641 GCF_041642155.1 Fodinibius sp. | reverse complement strand
AATCCACTACAAACGGGCGGGTAAATACCCATTCCTAAAATGATCAGGGTAACAGCTATTATCTGTTGAGAAATTATTGTTTGAAGCAGACTTCAATCAGGAGTAAGTATGAAAATAAAACAACGCTCGGGCTCCCTGTTATTTTTGATGCTCACCTTTTTCTTTATAGCGGCAATTACTCAAACGAATGACCACGACAAGAATTCAAACAAGTTAGTGGAAGCCGCATCTGATACGGTTTTAAAAACACCAACTACTGGAGAAAAGCTCTATTCAGAAGCGTGTGCTGCGTGTCACGGCGTCAGTGGAAAGGGGGTGGCGCAAAGTCAACTCGGTTTTGCAACGCCGGTGCCTGATTTTTCGGATTGTGATTTTGCTAGTCGAGAGCCCGATGGCGACTGGATTGCCGTGGCTCATCAGGGAGGTCCGGTTCGGGGATTTGGCAAAGATATGCCCGCTTTCGGCATGGCGTTAAGTGAGCAAGAACTTCAACAGATAATGGATCATATTCGTACCCTTTGCAGGGATGATAATTGGCCGCGCGGAGAATTAAATCTGCCCCGCCCATTGGTAACTGAAAAGGCGTATCCCGAAGATGAAGCGGTGATAAGTACCTCGGTCGATATGGAAAACGAAGGCAGTGTGATGAACGAACTGGTCTATGAGCAACGATTTGGGGCACGCAATCAAGTAGAGATTGTTATGCCTTTTGGTTTTAGGGAATCCCCTACGGGAAGCTGGAATGGAGGTCAGCTTGGAGATATGGCCTTGGGGATTAAACGTGCGGTATATCATAATATTGATAACGGATCTATTTTTAGCGTCACAGGGGAAGTTATTTTTCCTACCGGAGATCGAGCAACGGGGTTTGGTAAGGGGACAACGATTTTTGAACCTTTTGTTTCTTTTGGGCAGCTCTTGCCGGCAAATAGTTTTTTGCATGTCCAAAGCGGTGTTGAATTGCCTGTGCTACGGGACAAAGCCACCGAAGAAGCTTTCTGGAGGGCGGCCCTGGGCACGAGCTTAACGCATGGTAGTTGGGGAAGAACGTGGTCGCCCATGGTGGAGGTTTTGGGATCGCGGGAGTTTGAGTCAGGGGCGGTTAACCACTGGGATATTGCGCCACAAGTGCAGGTGACGCTCAATAAACGCCAGCATATTATGATGAATGTAGGTGTTCGAATTCCCGCTGATGATGCCAGTCGCGATACCCAATTTATGGTTTATATCCTTTGGGATTGGTTTGATGGCGGACCTTTTGAGGGATGGTAAAAAGAGTTCTTAATTCATAGATAGAGCATTATGTATAAAAACATAGTCATACTATTAATACTTCCTCTTAGCGTGCTGTTTATCGGTACGGTTTCTAATCAATTCCCTGACAGTGAAAATCAAAATGTAGGATACTTCCAAGATACGAATCCTCATCTTTTTGCTACGGCGGATGCCTGCATGAGCTGTCATAACGGATTGGTTACGACATCGGGTGAAGATATTTCTTTTGGTACGGATTGGTCTGCAACCATGATGGCCAATTCGGCGCGCGATCCCTATTGGCATGCTGCCGTTCGTCGCGAAGTCATGGATCATCCCGAATCGCAGGTTCATATAGAAAGTGAGTGCTCGACCTGTCACATGCCGATGGCTCACTACGAGGCAAAATATGGTGGCAAGACTCCTGAAGTATTTTCCAACCTGCCGATAAATCAGGCAATAAGTCGCCAAAATTTATTAGCTGCCGACGGTGTTTCCTGCACCACTTGTCATCAAATTACTGAAGACAACTTGGGTACCGAGGAAAGTTTTGTTGGCCGGTTCGGAATTGATACGCTCAATAGTTTGGGAAAACGAGAAGTATTCGGACCTTATCCTGTTGATGAGGGACTGCAGAATATTATGCATTCGTCGTCGGGATTTTTACAGGCCGAATCGAAACATATCCAGCTTTCCGAAACCTGTGCTACTTGTCATACGCTGATTACCGAGTCACTGGGGCCGGATGGAGAAGTGGTGGGAGAATTGCCCGAGCAGGTACCGTATCAAGAGTGGCAACACAGCAGCTTTGTGGATGAACAGAGTTGCCAATCGTGTCACATGCCGGTCGTAAAAGAGGATGTGGCGATTTCTTCAGTGATGGGTCGGCCCCGTGAGGAGGTATCGCGCCACACATTTAAGGGCGGTAACTTTTTTATGCTGAAGATGCTCAATCGCTATCGAAATGATTTGGGTGTCAAGGCGCTGCCCCGGGAGATGGATGATGCCGTTAACCGGACGATAGATCATCTGCAAAGCGAGTCGGCAAAAATGGAGTTTAACAGGCTCGAGGTTGACGGAGACGAGTTACTGGCAGAAGTTGATATCACCAATCTTGCCGGACATAAACTGCCCACGGCCTATCCTTCGCGAAGAACGTGGATTCATTTCACTATTACTGACGATGAGGGGAAGGTGCTTTTTGAGTCCGGTGCTGTACGCGAGGATGGTTCTATTGTTGGAAATGTTAACGATGAGAATCCCAGCACATTTGAGCCTCATTACACCGAAATCAGCGAGCCCGATCAGGTACAAATTTATGAAACGATCATGGTCGATCCCCAGGAAAATGTTACAACCGGCTTGTTAACAGCCGTTCGGTTTATCA
>NZ_JBEPWZ010000366.1:0-2655 GCF_041642155.1 Fodinibius sp. | reverse complement strand
TTGCCGATCTCGCCGACTATCCCGTCATTCAGCAAGCCCAGGCGGTGGTAGAGGGACAGGCGATGGTGCAGTCGTCCGGGGAGGTTGCGGGCATCCTGGTGAAAGGGGTCGACGAGGAGGGGGATGTGACCGATATTCACCAGTATATCGACCGGGGACGCTATTTTTTGGGAGAAGACAGCACCGGGATGCCCGGCATGGTCGTGGGATCGAAACTGGCCCAGTCACTCAATGCGGATATCAATTCGGTGCTTACCGCCTACACGGTAGAGGGACTTCCGTCTCCCCTCAGTTCGCCCGAAATCAAGCAGTTCCGGCTGAGCGGCATCTACCAAACCGGTATCGGCCAGTTCGATGATATTTTTGCCCTGGTTGCACGTCCCCACGCACAACAGCTGTTCCAGGTGCCCGGCGAGCAGGCTTCGGTCGTGGAGATCAGGCTCGGAAACCAATCCGATATCCAGCCGCTTAAAGAGCAGCTGAGCAGCGACTTCGGTTTCCCGTATTTTACCCAGAGCATCTACGAAAAGTACAGCAGCATCTTTGCCTGGGTCGACCTCCAGGAAGAAACCATCCCCTTCGTGATAAGCGTCATGATTATTGTCGCGGCTTTCAACCTCATCGGCACCGTCCTGATGATGGTCCTGGAGCGCACCCGTGATATCGGCATCCTCAAAACGATGGGAGCCAGCGACAAAAGCATACGGTGGGTCTTCCTGTTAGAGGGACTGTTCGTGGCGGTAGTGGGACTCATCATCGGCATTGCGATCTCGCTGCTTTTTACCTGGCTGCAGACGACCTATCATATTATCCCGCTGTCCGAAGAAAACTATTACATGGCCTACGCGCCCACGGAACCACACGGACTCGATTTTCTTCTCGTAACGGTCGTTACGCTATTCCTGTGTGCCCTCTCCTCCTACCTGCCGGCCCGCCTGGCCGCCAAAACGGATCCCCTGAAAGTCATCGCCTACGGACGGTAAGCCTTTAAGCCTTAATACCGCCCGCGGATATGAGGTCGGATCTCTTCGTCATACAATGTGCGGAGCCTCCGGTGCGTTTCCGGTCCCAGCGGCTGGAGCGACGACGCTCCCGTATTGCTCGTCACATGCGCTTTTTTGGTGGCGCCAGGGATAACAGTCGTGACCTGCGGGTGATCCAAAATCCAGCGCAGTGCCAGCTGCGGCATCGATCCCCCGGGCATGCGTTCTTCGATTTTGTCAACAAGCTGCAGTCCCTCGTTAAACGGAATGCCCGAGAAGGTCTCGCCCACATTGAACGCTTCCCCGTCCGCATTAAAATTCCGGTGATCGTCCTCCGCAAACGTCGTATCTTCATCAAACTTGCCGGTGAGCATACCGCTGGCAAGGGGCACCCGCACAATGAGGGAGACGTCCCGTTCGGCCGCTTTCTCAAAAAATTCATCGGCCAGGTGCTGCCGAAATAAGTTGAATATGATCTGAAGCGAACTGATGTCCTCCTGCTCCAGGCATATCAGCGCCTCTTCCGTCGTCTCGACGCTGGCCCCCCAGTGCTTAATCAGTCCCTCTTCCCGTATTTTACGAAAGTGATCGAAGACAGCTCCCTTTTCGAGCTCTTCCTTTGGGATGCAGTGAAATTGATCCAAAAAAAGCTGTGAGACGCCCAGGTTTTCAAGCGAACTCACGACATGCTCCCGCATCACCTCATACGTAAAATTCTGGGGCCAGCCGTAGCCGTCGTCCTGGCGGCGGCCGAGTTTGGTCGCCACATATATTTCGCGGTCGGTTTCCACCTGCTTCAGAAAGCTGCCGATGGTCCGTTCACTGATCCCCATCCCGTAAATGTCGGCGGTATCAATAAAATTCCCGCCCCGTTCAACATACGCCTGCAGGATGGACAACGCCTCTTCTTCACTCACTTCACCCCATTCGCTGCTTCCCAGTTGCCAGGTCCCGAGTCCCACTTCCGCTACGGACGCTTCTTCAAAAGATCTGTAATTCATGGAGTCTCACCTGATTTGTTTATCATTTCAAATGTAGGGGAATATAAGCAATCAAATGTTTTTATCCATTGAAAATCATGTATTCATCCCCACTGTCTGAGATACCCGGTCGGTACATTGAGGATTTTGAAATCGCGAAAATGTAGAGGTTGGGCAAAACAACGGTTTTGCAGAGGTCTCTCTTACGACAATGCCGAAGAAATGCTCATCCGGCTGCACTCTTCAAAGACGGCATCGTACTCATCAATACGGTGCGACCAGTCCAAATGCCGGTTAATATTCTGCAGCGAGGCCTTTGGCAGCGGATCCGTTTCATGGGTAAGCAGGTCCTTGAGATAATGAAACAGGTCGTCTTCGGTATCATAGAGCACCGGGGCGTGTAACAGCGGCCGGTGCAGGCTTTCCGGTATCAGCTCCGGGTAGTGCAGGCGGTTGGGCAGCAGCGGGTGACATCCACAATAGATAGCCTCCATGATGGCGACACAGAAAAACTCGTATGTCGCCGTGGATACCACGATATCCCCTTTATGGAGCAGCCTGCTGTAGCTTTCTTTATTTTCAACATACCCAAAATGGGTTATATGTCGCCCATACCGCTCCCATGCCTTTTCAAACTCTTCAGGTTTTTCATGCTGGGTATCCCCCGCAAGAATTAAATCGAACGTCAGGTC
>NZ_JBEPWZ010000365.1:0-2656 GCF_041642155.1 Fodinibius sp. | reverse complement strand
CCTCTTCTGCCAGTTCCTTCGCTTTTTTACCCATCATAAAATCGTTGCTGGACATCGACACCATGTAATCCATCTGGTCGCCGTAATTGAGATCCAGCATCTGGGCGGCGGGACCAAGTCCGTGTTGTGGGTAGAGGCAGCCATTTCGATTTAAATTCTCTTTAAGGCGCCAGTTATCGTGGTACATGGTCTTGTCAAAGTTATACCGTTCCAGCAGGTCATGAATGTACGCTCCCTCGGCATGGATGATATCGCCGAAAAATCCTTTCCGGGCCATATTCAGCAGCGTGGCTCTCGAACTCTCATGGCATGAAGCGCTGATCTGGACGCAGTGCTTTCGGGTCTTTTCGGAGGTTTCCACCAGCTGCCAGCACTCGTCGATCGTCTGGGCGGCGGGAAGTTCCGTATAGGCATGTTTATCATGTTCCATGGCATAAACCGCCATGGGAGTATGCCACTCCCAGGGAGTGACGATAGAAATCAGGTCAATATCCTCCCGTTCGCACACTTTCTTCCATTCCTGGTCGTCCCCAAAGTAGCCGTCGGGATTGTGCGAGGTACCTTCAAGTGAGGCCTGGGCTTTCTTTACGCGGTCCTCCTCCAGATCGCACAGGGCGTTGATCTCCACCCCTTCGATACTCGAAAGCCGGCTTACCGTGCCCGAACCGCGATTACCCAGTCCGATAATCCCGATGCGGACGGTATCCAGGGCCGGGGCGGCGTAGCCATGCATATTAAAGCGTTGCGGCTTCGTCTGCCGGAACGGCTCCTCTTCTTCCTTTTGCTTACTTCCGACCAATCCCAGGGTGGGCAGCGTGAGCCCGGCCATGCCGAGCTGTTTCAAAAATTCTCTTCGGTTGTTTTTCATAAGTCTGTCAGGTTGGTTAGTGAATTCTTACAAATATTATCGTGTGCGCCGCATATTAGATTATAAGTTTTTGTTTTGCAGGTTACTAATTTTTTCTAACTCTTTCTATTTTTTTTCTAACCTTTTTCGGTGGAGGGCTTGTTTATTGTATAGGAATTTATTGAATAGGAACTAATTCCCAAGAGCCTCCATTTGAAAGTGTTTCAGTTTCGGGACACTGTGCTCACGTTCCATAATGGTTCGAATACTATCGACTACTTCGGGGTGCTGATCAGCTACATTGTTCTCCTCACGGATATCTTCTTCCAGATTGTAGAGTTCGATCTCCAGATTTCCATCAGCCATAATATCCTTTCGGATACCTTTCCACCGGTTCATGCGCACAGCCTGTTGTCCCCCGTAAGACGGAAATTCCCAGTATAGATAGTCGTGTTTCTCCTGGTTACTGTCCTCTCCCATGAGAGTGGGCAAAAAACTGATGCCGTCAATCTCTTCGGGGGGATCCACCCCGGCAATCTCACTGAGTGTAGGTAATACATCCCAGAAAGCCGATATATGATCAGTGGTACTGCCAGCGGGTATAACGCCTTCCCATGTTGCAATCATCGGCACCCTTATCCCCCCTTCAAAAAGATGGCCTTTTACCCTTGATTGATTATTCTTGAAATTCAAAAAGGGTCCAGCACTATTAAAATACTCGGGATTGACTCCACCTCCGGTGGTAGGCCCATTGTCACTGCTAAACATGATCAAAGTATTCTCATAAATTCCCCGTTCCTTAAGTTTCTCAACAATTGCACCAACCTGCTCGTCCAGGTAGGATATCATAGCCGCGTATGTGGCATTGGGATAACGAACGGGCACATAACTTCCTTCCGTATACGGTTCTTCGTCCCCAAACTTCTCCAGATAGTAATCGATCCATCGCTTTGGAGCCTGGAGAGAGACATGCGGAATGGTGGAAGGTATAAAAAGAAAGAAGGGATTGCTGTGGTTGTCATCGATAAAGCCAAGGGTCTCATCTAACATGACTTCCGCTGAATAATCCGGTTGATCATGAAATCGCGAGTAACTCTCTGGGTCATACGGATCCGAATCTTCAGGCAGGTCCTGATGCGGGTTTACCAGCTCGTTATCAAGCAGAATCCGCTCATTATTTCTCCATAAGTGTGTCGGATAATACGTGTGGGCCTGACGCTGGCAAAGATAACCATAAAAGAAATCAAAGCCCTGATTGTTGGGATGTCCTTCGGAATTCGGTCCGCCGTTTCCCCATTTCCCGCCGGCTGCTCCCGTTTGGTATCCCGCTTCTTTCAGAACTTCGGCAATCGTAACCGTGGAAGAGGGCAACGCAATCTGTCCCTCTATTTCCGGATGCTCAAACATCGCTTCGAATCGATTCTCATAATCATCCAGGCTGACACCCTCCGGCAGTTCCCGGTCACCGTTGGAACGAATATAGGCATGGCCCGGATGCTTGCCTGTCAACAGCATATACCTTGAGGGAGCACAAACCGGAGAGCCCGAATAGTGCTGGGTGAAGGTCATACCGTTGCGGGCCAGAGCATCGATATTGGGTGTCTCTATTTTTTCCTGCCCATATACTCCTAACTCCCCATAGCCCAAATCATCCGCTAATATATAGACAATATTAGGCAAATCGCTTTTCGTCTGTGCAGCAGCTGAATTGCAACCTGCGGTCAGGACAGTTAAACATAGAACAATGGCATAAATATTTTTCATATTATTTTGTATTGGATAAAAAAATAAAGTGACAACTAATGGAAT
>NZ_JBEPWZ010000364.1:0-2668 GCF_041642155.1 Fodinibius sp. | reverse complement strand
ATTCCCGCTCTTAAGGTGGTAAGATTATAATTCCCTTGCCTGAGAATTTCCTCCACCCGCTTTCTTGATGCCAGATGCTTTGACAGCTTTTTCTCATTTACAATGCCCCCAAGGTAAATAACCTGCTTTACCCCGGTCTGCTCAAGGCGGATTTTGAAGTTTTCAGCTGACGTTGCTTCCATCTGTTCAAACTTGTCGATTGATGCTGACATAGAATGAATGAGATAGTATGCAGCATCTATATCAGATGGAATATTGCGTAACGTTTCTTCTTTGAGAAAATCAACTTCAACTGCCGTTACTTTGTGGTCAGTGTATTTTTTAACATCAAAACGTTTTTTGTCGCGCACACAACAAACCACTTCATGCCCTGCATCGAGTAGGGCAGGGAGCAGCCGTTGGCCGATGTACCCGGTTGTTCCTGTAAGTAGTATCTTCATTTTATGTATGAAAATTGCCGGCGCCGGAAATTCATTTACCGGTACCCGGAAAAGGAACAGAAAATTGATGGAAAAGGTTTTCCTTATAACTCAGGTATTTTTGTATAACCTCTTTCGTCCGGTCTGTACTTCCATCGTCCACCAGCAACAATTCCCAGTTCCCGTATGATTGTTCCATCACGGACTGAATAGTCTCCCCGATATAATCTTCAGCATTATACGCAGGTACAATGCCGGATACCTTGGGATTAGCTTTACTCATAGGCATAGTAGGTGTATCCCTCTCTTATTCGAATGCATGATGTCAACAGTCAAGGCCCCCTTGATTAGGTGACCCGCTTTTTGAATCGGCGTACGTAATTTTATTCCCGCCATTCAAGTGCCGACCATCTCCACCCTTTGATATGTCCCTGCATCTAAAAAGTTCCCTGATTTCTACCTATTTATTTTCCGAGCCTATGCTTTCCAGATCTGCTTTTCGTTCTTTGGTTCTATCTTTTTCATAGCATTCCTGGTATCAATAATGAGATCATTCCAGTCCGCCAGCTGCTGGTAATTGATATCGGAATGATTCGTTGAGATGATGACCGCGTCAAAGTCGGAAATGGTTTCTTTATCCCACGTTACGCTTTCCAACCCGGTCCACTCGGCATGCTCCCGGGTTTCATGTATTCTCGGGATATAGGGATCATGGTACGACACATTCGCTTCATATTCACTGAGCAGATCCATCAGCTTGAAGGTAGGCGACTCCCGCAAATCGTCTACATCCGGCTTATAGGCCAGACCGATAATCAAGATATTACTGTCATTGAGCGGGAGCTGATGAGCATTCATTGCCTTGATCGTTTGCTCTATCACATAGTCTGGCATACTCGTATTGATCTCGCCCGCCAGCTCAATAAAGCGCGTGTGCTGTTCAAATTCCCTGGCTTTCCAGGTCAGGTAAAAGGGATCGATGGGGATACAGTGCCCCCCCAAACCCGGACCCGGGGTAAACTTCATAAACCCAAAGGGCTTGGTCGCCGCCGCATCCAACACTTCGTGCACATCGATATCCATTTCCTTGAATACCACTTTAAGTTCATTAACCAGCGCAATATTTACCGAACGAAAAATATTTTCGGTCAGCTTTACCGCTTCGGCAGTCCTGTTGTTGGAAACGGGAACCGTCTCTACGACGATGCTATCGTACAGCTCCGCGGCAATGGCCAGCGCATCCGAACCGTGGGCGCCCACCACCTTCGGGATCCCCGCGGTATTGAACTGGGGATTCCCGGGATCTTCGCGTTCCGGGCTGTAAGCCACAAAGAAATCTTCTCCCGATGTCATACCTGTCGTCTTTTCGAGGATGGGAATAATCAGCTCATCGGTAGTCCCTGGATAGGACGTGGATTCTAAAATGATCAGCTGTCCTTTTTGTAAATACTTGCTTATGGTACGGGTCGTCTGTTCCACATACTGCATATCCGGTTCCCGGTAGGCATTCAGCGGTGTCGGCACGCACATTAGAATTACATCCATTTCCGCAAGTCCCCTAAAGTCCACGGTGGCCGAACACTTTTCAGACCCTGCAAGCTTACCCATCATTTCCTTGCCCAGGTGTTTTATGTAGGGGGTGCCACTGGTTAAATTATCGGTCTTTGTCTGGTCAACATCAAAACCTGTGACCGGAAATCCCTCCTCGTGAAACGTCCATAACAGGGGCAGTCCCACGTATCCCAGCCCGACAATACCCACTCGAGCCGTTCGTGCCCCAATACGGCTTATAAAATTATCTCTAAGGTCATCAACCCCTTTTTTCTCTGATTTATATAATCCATTTTTAGAACTTCGCAATTCTTGAATAGTCTTCATTCTTATCTTTATTTACGTTAATTTCTTGTTGGTCTTCTCTAATCATATCCTCAATCAGCTCGTCAAAAGTAAATTTCGGTTCCCATCCCAGATCCTCACGAGCCCGCGTGGCATCTCCGATAAGCAAGTCCACTTCAGTGGGGCGGAAATAGCGGGGATCGATCTCAATGATAGTGTCCCCCGTTTCGGCGTTGATCCCTTTTTCATCAAGCCCTTTCCCTATCCATTCCAGGGTAATGCCCGTATGCCGGAAGGCGCGTTCACAGAAATCACGGACCGTATGGGTTTTTCCCGTAGCCAGCACAAAGTCTTCAGGCTCTTCCTGCTGCAACATCAGGTACATGCCCTCGATATAATCTTTCGCATGTCCC
>NZ_JBEPWZ010000363.1:0-2679 GCF_041642155.1 Fodinibius sp. | reverse complement strand
GGCTTAAGCTATAAAATGATCGCGGACCGGTATGATATATCCATTGATACCGTACGCGCACATATACGAAACATTTATAAGAAGTTACACGTTAACTCTAAAGCAGAGGTGATTGCAAAATCACTGAAAGGGGAAATTTAAGCTCCCTAACATGATCATGTGATTGCCGGCAAGAAGTACAATGATTAACTTTTATTAGAAATTGGGTTGCAAGCATTCACCGGCCTCATAAGCTGGCAATATAAGCATATAAGGAGGTTCCCATGAGATTTGTCAAATACATCATATTAACACTGACGGCCGTCCTCTTAACCGGTTGTTATACCCAGCTGCAGCATACGACCAAGAGCCAAACGGATAATGCTCCCCGTTACGACGCAGAGGGAGAGGAAGAGGAATATATTCCTGTCGATTATAAGGATTACGAGTACGCTGAACGTTATGAGGCCTGTGATTGTAACCCGTACCGGAGCTACAGCTCTTATTATTATGCTCCGAGCAGGCACTATCATTCATTTTATGATTCTTACTGGGGACGCACGTACTATCAACCCTATTTTTCTTCTCATTATTGGGCGTTAAGTCCGTACATGAGGTGGAGAATGAGGGTCGGGTTCGGACACCATCACTCATTTTACAACAGCTTTGGCTTTTCCCTTTCCTGGGGAAGCCCGTTCTATCACAGCTTCTACGGAAACAGCTTTTATTACGATCCCTACTGGTACGGCTATCACCGTCCCTTTGCCTATAACTACTATAATTTCTATGGGAGCGGATACTATAGAAATGTATATCGTGATGGCGACCGTAACCGCACCTATCGCCGCCGAAGCATAGGCACGAGCCGTGTAAGCAGCGATCGCAGCCGTTCCAGATCAACCGATGATCGGAGCAGGGTGCGCAGCCGAAGTTCCGATACGTCGAACTCTTCTTCCACCGTTCGACGACGATCTACCGGCAGTTCCCGTACGAGCGATGGATCGGTGGGGCGCAGCCGCAGCCGGTCGGGCAACAGTTCCGGCAACGGATCGGTCGGCCGGAGCCGAAGCGGAGGCAGCGGCAGTGGGAGCTCCTCTTCCGGTGGACGAAGCCGAAGCCGCGGGGATAATAACCTCCAGTCGAGCGTTGACCGCAACAGTGAAACTCCCAACCGGGTAAGCCGCGTCGGATTTCAGCCCGAACCGGATGCGAATGTTGTTCGCCGCCGGTCCGGATCCGAAAACAGCGATCAGCTCCGACGGCAGCTCCGTTCTTCCGACGACAACCGGTCTGCGAATAAAGAACGCAGCCGGAGCAGTTTTCTTGACCAGTTGAAAAAAGCTTTTGATACCGGCAAGGTTAATATATCTGACAGAAACCGATCCACTACTACGCGGACAAAGGTACGGTCGCGCTCTGACAACCGAACGAAATCCACGATAAACCGGAGTAAGAACCGGACCAGGAGCCGGTCAACAGTCAAGCAGAGCCGCTCGTCTTCTTCCAGCAAGTCGCGTTCACGGGGCAGCTCATCCCGCTCACGCAGTCGCGGCAATTGAACTGGATAAGGATAGATATAGATGTCAGGAAGCGCCTGAGGCCAGTCTGAGTTATTTTACACCTTAATTACATCGCCATGGATACTAAACGTATATCAAGCAGTAACTGGATCATCACATTTTTTCTTACGACGTTGGGGATATCCTTTTCTGCCTCGTTATCAGTACAGGCCCAGTCTATGGATGATGTACTCCGGTACAGCCTCGAATATCCCTCCTATGATGCCGTCAGTGTAGTCATGCCGGCCGTGGCCGATCACACCGGTTTCGGATCCTACCAGGATAACCCCGCAGCCATGGCCCTGGCAGGGAAAGGGTATTTGTCGTTTGATCTGAGTACCCGCTATGTGGATGAAACGGGCACTTACCTGGGGAATACCACGAACTTCTCCGACAGCCAAACCGGCGTCGGGAATTTGGGCTTTGCCTACAAGTTTCCCACAACCCGCGGCAGTTTGGTCGTGGGCGGCGGTTACACCCAGAGCAGCAATTTTAACCGGGCTCTTTCGGTGAGTGCGCAAAACAGTGAATCGACGCTGACCGACTTTTATAACAGCTCTTTTGTACATGACGACCTGTATTTTGCCGCTTATGATGCTTTTGCCATTTACGATCCGAACCCGGAAGAAGAGACCTATGAGAATACCACCTCCGTTTTCCGGGCCAACGGCTACAGGGGCATACACCAGCATATGGAACTGGTTGAAAAGGGACAGCTGGGGGAGTATTCCGCTTTTATTGCGAGCGAAGTGATGAAAGACCTGTTTTTCGGGGCTGCCATCGGATTCACCGGGGGCACGTATACCTATGAACGCGACTTTTTAGAATCGGATCGGGATGACGAGTACAGCAACCGGGCCAATAACACGGATATCGATGACATCCTGAGCCTGGACACGATTGATGCTACCATCGAGGCCTTTAATGCCCAACTGGGACTGATATACAAAGTGTCTGATCAGCTTAGCCTGGGGGCAGGGTATGAATTCCCGAGCAGGCTTCGGGTTGAGGAAGACTTCAATACGGTTATTTCCACGGCTTTTGACAATGGAGATGTCGAAGAATTTGATGCGCCGGGTACCTTTACCTATGAAGTGGTCCGCCCGCAGCGGCTGAAAGGGGGGCTTACCTACAGCCATCC
>NZ_JBEPWZ010000362.1:0-2687 GCF_041642155.1 Fodinibius sp. | reverse complement strand
CGCAATGTGTTAATGGGCAAAAGGTCGATGGATCGAATTGCACGGGCCAAAGAAAAGGGAGAGACCAAAGGTTTTATGAAGATTCTCATTGACGCCGATACCGACGAAATCCTTGGCGCGGCGATACTCGGAATTGAGGGGGACGAAATTATCCACTCCATCCTGGATATCATGTACGCCGACGAACCCTATACGACCATCAAGAGAGCCGTGCATATTCATCCCACGGTTTCGGAGTTGATTCCGACGATGCTGGGGAACCTTGAGCCATTCAAGGGCTAACCCCATTTTATTCTTTGGCCCACGTCAGTGCGTGATGATCAAAGCCATTAAAAATAGAGGGTTTTATAATCTGAAAGTAGGGCGATACATCAAAATCACGTGGTGCGAATAAACTGTGATGACGTATATGTAGAATTTCTTCATGTGACCAGGTGGACTGCGTGATATATTTGATGGCCATGCTAATCCGGCTGGTACCGTCAATTAACAGTACATCGCCAGGCTGCAAGGCCGCCTCCAGGGCTTCCCTGGAACACGTGGCGATAGACTCCTGCTCTTCATCCGTTTGGGATAGAAAGCGAGCAAGCCGGTAACCTAAACCACTGAGCACGGGGATCATAGCATCAAAATATTATCAATATTAGTTCACCAAACCGCACTGCCTGTCGTTTTTTGTTACTCAGAATAAATTTCTGTCCCTGGCCAAAACACCAGCCACGCAAACGCAAAGTAGTCGCCAAAGGTAACCCTTTCGAGCTGTTTTCCCTTGTAGGGACCTTTTACCGCTATGCCAGTAACAGTCCACACCGACCCTGTTTGCTCATCTACAATACGATCCTCCTCAAGGGTAAAGCTCAGCTCCTTGCCGGCGATCCATGAACGGGCCTCGCCGGGGGAAATAAACGCAGGATCGTCGATGGAGGGGATTCCGTCTTTGGGAGGGCCTCCTCTTTTTAGCTCATCAAGTTCAATAAGAGCTTTATTGGTATCAGTGCTCCATTCCCGCGGCAAGCGATCCTGACTAATTGCGATCATGGGAATTCCAATCGTCAATATTATTACATAACTTAACCGGAAAGGGTTGAAGGGAAGCATAACTCTTTTTATTTACCATTTGATATAAAAAAGCAAAGAATGAACAGCATGCTCAACTGGTTTAAGAGACGTCTTAAGGGGGAAGCTTCTTACGAGACCAACGAAGAATGGATCGAAGCGTTGACGGAGCCTGTGGATGAACGTGCTGTAGAGCAGTTACGGGGAAAGCTTATCCGGGGACTTAAGCCGGCCCTTCACAAGTACGTAGACCGGGAGCTGGAACAGTTTGTGGAAGATGTTGCCCAGGATGCCCTGCTTAAAATACTGGACAACATTGAATCGTTCCGGGGAGACAGTAAACTCATCACATGGGCCATGAAGATCGCCGTCCGGGAGGGTCTCACGGAGCTTCGCCGAAAAAAATATGACGATTCCTCTATTGAAGATTTCAAATACCCCGATGAAGAGGGACGCAATGAGTTAACTTCGCTCACCTTTGCCACTGATTTGCCGGATCCCGGCGAAACGGCCCACGAACAAATGATGCTCAAGAGGGTATTGCGTATTATTAATAACGACCTGACGGACAAACAAAAAAAAGCCATTCATGCGCTCATGATCCGGGGGCATTCGGTTACGATTGTGGCCGAGCAAATGAATACCAACAGGAATGCCCTTTACAAACTGGTCCATGATGCCCGAATGAGAATCAAGAATAAACTTGAACTGGAAGGTATTGATCCCGATGAACTATTTAACAAAATGTAAGATAATGACACCTGATGTTGTCAAAGTGAGGAATAAAAGCAAGATTTAGCGTATGAAGATCACCAGGATATTTATTAAAAAACTTGTAACCGCTGCCACCAAAACCCGTCCGGATGAAATCGGATGCGACGACTGTTTTGAACAGCTCCATGAATTTGCTGAGATGAAACTGGAGGGCAAATCCCCCGAAGAAGCGATGCCGCTTGTGGAAGATCACCTGAAGAGATGTGGGGAATGCCGTGAGGAATATGAGGCGTTGCTGGAAGCACTTAAAAATACTCAAGCTTTTTCAGAATGATAATCATCAGCTGCACCGACCATACCAAACTGACAATCGGTGTCCATAGTATACAATTTTTCCAAGGTGGTTATAGTTTGCTGTGTTAGTAATTCGGTAATCCCGAACTGAATGATCGGTACGGAACTTTGGTTTTTCCGTAAACCAAAGGTTCAGCGGATATTCGTTGTATACGTAAAGAAACTTGCAACTAACAGAGCTATTGATGGAAAATCAGGTTAAGGAATATCAGCCAACCATGCTGAAAGAGGTGTTGCATGGGTTACGTAAATCGCAAAAAAAACTTCCCAGCAAATTTTTTTATGATGAACGGGGATCACAGTTATTTGAGCAAATTACCAGACTGGATGAATACTACCCCACCCGAACCGAAATGGCCATCATGCGGGAAAATATGCCGGAAATCATCAGGCAGATCGGAAGTGAGACCGTGTTAGTCGAACTGGGCAGTGGCAGCAGTGAAAAAACGAAGTTATTGCTTGATCATCTCTCGCATGTCATTGCTTATATCCCTGTTGAAATATCGGAAAAATTTCTGTCGTCGGTTGCAGGACATCTCAGGAGATCGGAAGAGCACACGTCT
>NZ_JBEPWZ010000361.1:0-2701 GCF_041642155.1 Fodinibius sp. | reverse complement strand
CCGCAAACGCCCCTGGAATTATATTTTATTTTAAAAACCGCCGCCGAAAAGGGCATAGCCATCCATACGATTGCGCCGAAGTTTACCGGTGACTTTTATAAAGGAGTGGATTACGTAGGGCAGCTGGATCAGTTCATTAAAGAGTTTGAACAGGATCTGCTGGTGATAGCTCATGCGGTGGATGCCTTCAATCTGCCGGAAAGCCTGAAACTGAGTATTCACTCGGGCAGCGACAAGTTCTCGCTGTACCCGCATATTCGCAGGCTGTTGGACAAGCATGAAGCCGGCGTTCACCTCAAGACCTCCGGCACTACCTGGCTGGAAGAGCTCATCGGTCTGGCAGAGTCCGGGCCCGAGGGATTGTCCATGGTAAAAGGGATATACGAGGAAGCTTATGGAAGATATGATGAACTGACGGGCCCGTATGCGCCTGTGATATCCATTGACCAGTCCCAGCTGCCTGCTCCCGATACGTTTTCGGAGTGGACCGGGCAAATCATTGCATCAAAGCTGGAACACAACCCTGAACATCCCGCCTTTGACTCCCAGCTGCGCCAGTTTCTGCATTGCTCGTATAAAATAGCGGCGGAAGAAGGCGATGAGTTTATCCGGTTACTGCGAGAAAACAGGGAGGAAGTAGGCCGCAGGGTGACCCAAAACCTTTATGTCCGCCATATCGAACCGTTATTTTTAGGGAGATAGAATGTCGAAAGCTTGAAGTATAAACAATCAAGCTTATAAATAAATCTCGGTATAGGTGTATTTTATATATTTCACCCTCTCAAAATTCATGACCACTCATACCGAATAGCTGAAATTCATGCTCTTGATAGGGGGGCGTAGCTTAAACCCCGCTAAAGGCGCTAAACCCACCATCGACCGGTATGATGGTCCCCGTAACGAACTTCGAGGCGTCGCTGGCAAGCCAGACGGCGGTACCGATCAATTCTTCCGCTTCGCCAAAACGATCCATCGGGGTATGATCCACGATCGTTTGTCCCCGGTCGGTTAAGGACCCGTCTCCCTTCAGGAGCAAATCTTTGTTCTGCTTCCCGATAAAAAAGCCGGGAGCAATAGCATTGACGCGCAACCCTTCCCCGTGTTTATTGGCCAGCTCAACGGCCAGCGACTTCGTAAAATTATCGATTGCTGCTTTTGCGGCTGAGTATCCGATGACCCGGCTGATAATTTTTTGGGCTGCCATGGAGGAAATATTAATGATGGTGCCCTTTTCTGTTTCAATCATCGGCTCGCTAAAGATTTTCGTCGGCAGATAAGTACCATGGAAATTAAGGTCCACGACCTTCTCGAAGGACTTATCATCCAGATCCAGGAATGATTGATCCGGGTTAATTACGGCACCTGCAATATTCCCGCCCGCAGCATTAACCAGGATATCAATCTGTCCCCATTCATCCAGCACCTTTTTCCTGGCTGCTTCCAGGTCGGATGGGCTCATGACGTCGGCATACAGGGGGAGGGATTCCCCGCCGTTTTGTTCAATCGTCTCAACCTGACGGTTGACCGTTTTTTGGGTGCGGCCCAAAATAGCAACCCTGGCGCCGGCCCGGGCAAGTCCTTCTGCCATGGCACCGCCCAATACGCCATTTCCACCAGTTATAATTGCTGTTTTGCCAGATAAATCGAATAGTTTGTTCATAAGAAAGAAAACGAGTCTGTGTGTTTATTTAATTATTTTAGCCCATCCAGTCTTTTGGGTTGCGCAATCGATTGCTTAAGGTAATAATAAAAGTCGTTTAGAAAAAATGAGAACTATATGCAGGACAGGCGGATTTGGGGGAATAAAGGGACAGATTAGCTATTATTAAAAAAAGTATATTCGTGCTTTATAACAGTTGACGAATATATTTCAAAACTGGTTGCATGCTGATTTATTTTGGGACTTATCCGGCTGTCGTATACAATTTAAGACCAACTTTGTACGGAGAAATGATTGATTTCAAAAAGATCGAAAAAAATCTTGACTTCAGTAGATAGAAATAACTATATTTGTGCTCCATTTGAAAAACGTTTCGCAGGATAAAGATGCTGCGTAACGGAAGGCCCGGGACGGTCATCATTGACGATAAACAAAGGCCGTCACCGTTAGGAGCGGGACATGTATTCCGGGCATTCAAATTTAATATATAATCCTCGGTAGCTCAGTGGCAGAGCAATCGGCTGTTAACCGATCGGTCGTAGGTTCGAATCCTACCCGGGGAGCTTTAAGGTTTTGATATATTGACGTAATGTATTGGCAGGCAAGTAGATAGGCAAACAACTAAAAAGCCTGTTATCAAAATCGTTACCAATATAACTTAATGAATCTTTGATTTAATGATATTGATATGCTGTTTCAATCAGTGTATCAATTACGTATATTGTGAATGTGGTGTTCACGTTTATACGTGTTGTTATTCCGGCGGATCTCATGTGGTGTGGGGTCCGCCTTTTTTATGATTGAATATTGATACTTGCCCCACTAAGTTACAAGCGATGTCTAATTAAAATGTATCTATTATGAACATAGATGATTGGCGGTGGAAAGAATACAATAGCGAGCCCAATTCAGGAGAATATAAAGGCTTTAGTATTAAGGGTACTAGGAGTCTGTCGGACTAAGCAGTTCTAAGCTTACTAAATTTATTTTTGTGGTGGTGTGTTGAGCAAAAGTACTGTTCGGGGGATATTTTTCTAATTT
>NZ_JBEPWZ010000360.1:0-2706 GCF_041642155.1 Fodinibius sp. | reverse complement strand
TCGTTTGATTCTCCCATCGCATTACCTCATCAGGAAAGTTCATTAATTTGGGCAACGGCGTTTAATCAGGCTGCACGAAATGCGGGAGAAGCTGCTGTCTATTCGGATGAGCAGATGGACCGGATTACAGGCTATATAAATGGCGACTTCCAATATGAGTATGACCCGGAGAATCCCATATCCTCGTTGTGGTCTGGTCGGGATGAGGGCAATGCCAATTATGACTGGCCCGATGAGTTTACAAAAGACTTTTCGTTTGGCCAGAAACACAATCTCAGCGTAAATGGGGGCGGTGAGGATATACAGTATTTTCTGTCAGCCGGGTATAACGAAGACAACGGAATATACAACTACGGGTATGATTATTATAAACGATACAATTTCCTGGCAAATCTTACGACAGATGTTACCGATTGGCTCAGTGTTGATCTCAGCAGTAAATTCATTCAGACAAAAACGGATTATCCAATAGGGATAACGACTGCTGAGAGAGATTGGTTTTTCCTGAATATGATGAATTTCAGTCCCATGACCCCGAAGTATAATATCAATGGGACCATTCAGCACGGCCATATACGGAACTTACAGGATGCCGGAAGAGACCAGACGGAGAATAATGACTTCTGGCTGAATTTGAGTACAGAGATTGAGCCTGTGGAAGGTTGGCTGACCACCTTCACTTATAATTACAACCTGGAACAGTTCAGAAATACCAGGAATCCGCAGCCCGTCATGGTAGAGCTTGGAAATGGGGAATTTGATAATATTGGCAAGCCGGGTACCGCCCATGAAGTACGGTTCGCAAAACCAAATTACAGGAAATTTAATGTACGCACTTCTTATGAAAATACCCTTGAAAGCCATTATTTTAAGGCGATGGTCGGATTTGAGCAGGAGGACAACACCTATGCCAGTCTGTATGGGCGGGGAAGTGAATTAATAACAACAGAAGTGCCGTCTATTAGTACCTCTTTAGGTCAGACCACCGTTGATGATGCTCAGTCTCACTGGGCTACCCGCGGTATTTTCGGGCGCCTGAATTATAACTATGACGAGAAGTATCTGATTGAAATCAGTGGACGGTATAACGGGTCGTCCCGTTTTGCCGAGGACGACCGGTGGGGGCTGTTTCCATCGGGCGCGGTTGGCTACAGAATTTCAGAAGAGGATTTCTGGGAACCGGTAAAACAATATGTCAATTTCCTGAAACTCAGGGCTTCCTACGGCTCTCTGGGGAACCAGCAGGTTGCTAATTATCTGTACCTGTCCAATGTGTCCGTTCAAAGCGAGGCGCCCTGGATTATCGGCGGGGAGCGGCCTCCCTATGCAAACACGCCGGGACTCATTAGCAATAATTTGACTTGGGAAACCATAACAACAACGAATGTTGGCTTCGATGCGGAGTTCCTTGACAACCGCCTGGATGTAACGTTTGACTGGTTCCACAGGAAAACCAGTGATATGATTGGTCCCTCCGAGTCGCTTCCAGGTGTACTGGGCACGAGTGCACCGGAAATGAATAATGCTACGCTGGAGACCAGGGGCTATGAAATAGCACTGCGATGGAATGACCGCCTTTCCCCTGATTTCTCCTATAACGTCAGGGCGAGTCTGGGGGACAATAAGACGACCATCCTGGAGTATAAAAATGAAAATGGGCTGATTGACACCTGGTATGAGGGGAAAGAGGTTGGCGAGATCTGGGGCTACAAGACAGGGGGAATAATTCAGTCTGAAGGCGAGGAAATGCCCGACCAGTCGGAACTCTACAGCAGCTGGGGTCCGGGGGACATGAAGTATGTGGACCTGGACGGGGACGGAGCTATTTCGGAAGGTTCGAGAACGCTGGATGATCACGGAGACCTGAGCGTGATTGGAAATACTTCTCCCCGGTATAATATTGGCCTGCAGGCGGGATTCAACTGGAAATGGTTTGATTTCAGTATGCTGTGGCAGGGGGTGGCCAAGCGTGATTACCATCCGGGAAGTTCATCGCTGGTGTTCTGGGGCTTGAACTCCTCGCCCAACGGTTCCGGGGTATATGAAGGGTCAAAAAATCTGGACTACTGGCGGCCCGAAGATGAAACCGGCCGGCTGGGTCCTAATACTGATGCTTATTTTCCCAAACCCTACTTTAGTGGTGAGATCTCAAAGAATCGTCAAACCCAGTCCAAATATGTTCTCGATGCTTCTTACCTGAGGTTAAGGAATTTGAGAATAGGGTATTCGGTCCCCAATGCTTTTTTGAACAGATTTCAGATTCAACGTGCCAAGATCTATTTTGCGGGATCGAATTTGCTTACCCTTAAATCGCTGCCCAAAGTGATGGATCCCGAGACAGCCATTGCCTCGGAACCTTCGGAAGGCGGATATAGCAGGTCGGGTGTTATTTATCCGATATCACGTACGCTTTCGGTTGGTGTTAACTTAGAATTTTAGAATCATATCTACCAGTTATGAAATATTTACAAGCAGTTATCGGTGTAATCGCGTTTAGTATTGTTATTAGTGCCTGTGATGATGGCTTTCTGACGAGAACGCCTAAAGATCAAATATCATCTGCGGATTATTTCAAACAGCCGAATGATCTGGAGGCCTATGTCAATCAATTCTATGATTATGGCTCCTTTCCCATCTATGACGACTGGGGGGTGGATTACGGAACCGACAACCAGGTAACGGATGATATAGATAGCAGGTTGGAAG
>NZ_JBEPWZ010000359.1:0-2726 GCF_041642155.1 Fodinibius sp. | reverse complement strand
AATGTTAACCCATTATTATATCAGGCGATGATCAAAAAGTCCCATATATTATCCTTTTCTTTGTTGGTACTTTTGTATTTCTCCGTTGGTATTTGGAAGTATATATCACAGGGAGAGTTACAAAAAGATCATTCCATAAAGGAAGAACAAAATGCTGAAGTAAAAGCAAGTAAAGAGTTTTGGTCTCACTACCAGCAAGCTACTACAAGTCGAACTGCCGGAGACTATGAACAAGCGATACATCATTATAAAGAGGCGCTGAAACGAGATGGGGAACATATGGATGCGTTATACTATCTGGGAAGCATGTATCTGTTTCAGCGGGAATTCAAAGAGGCTGAAAAATACTGGCTACAGCTGGAAGACATCCAGGCGAATACCCCGCGTACTCAACTCCAATTAGGAAAGCTATATTCCTGTATGGATGACGAAAACCCGCTATTTGACCTGGATAGGGCCGAAAAAAAGTATCGCTATGCAAAAGATTTAAACCGGGAAGAGATTGGTGCCCCCCTGCAGTTGTCGAAAATTGCAATACTGGATAACAATATGCTGGAAGCCGGAAAATTATTAGACGCTGTTTTATCAGCAGATAATACAAACTATCAAGCCTTATTTTTAAGAGGCTATATTGACTGGATAGAGAATAAAAAAGAGGCCGGTAAGAAAAAATTAAGGAAAGCCTGGAGGATTTATCAGAGTCTGGGCCAAATACAGCTACATGGCGAGGGAGCTACAAAAAAGGGAGCGAGGGCGATGCTCTCCGAAGATCTGTTTTGTGATATATATCGAAAAACCATTGACAGCTTAATGATGCAAGGTATTAACGAGTTCAATTACGAAACTTTTGACAACCAGTTGGATGTCTCTGAAAATTGATGGAATAGTGCCGGAGATTTTCCACCCTTCTTTACACAGAATACAAATTGTAAGCTTATTTTCATATTCTCCTCTTTTTTACAATATTGCATCTGTGTGGATTGTGGCCGATGTACGAAATACATTACAATGGGTTGTATAAGAGGTTCACCGAAAACAGGGGTTCTCCCCAGCCTATTTCCGTTTGTTAAACATAATATACACGAAAAAAGATGAGGATTATGCATAAGCATTTAAGACAATTATGGACTATACTCTTGGTGACAGGAGTACTGTCGTCCTGTTCGGCCGGAGACGATTTCGATCCCGAAACAGCCGAAATCGTCGGCGAGGAAATGGCTGAACTAACGCTTCCCCCAAATGTGCCTCCACCCATTGACCGGGATCACGCAACAAAGTTAGTTGTAAATATGGAGGTAACGGAAGAGGAAATGCGCCTGGCTGACGGGGTCACCTATACGATGTGGACCTTTGGCGGGGACGTTCCCGGAAAATTTATCCGCGCCCGGGAAGGGGATATGATCGAGTTCCACCTGCAGAATCATCCCGATAACAAACTTCCCCACAATATTGATTTACACTCGGTAAACGGGCCGGGGGGCGGTGCCGAATCAACTTTTACGGCACCGGGACGTGAAACCGTATTTACCTTTCGTGCGCTAAATCCGGGATTATATGTATATCACTGTGCTACAGCCCCTGTCGGCATGCATATTGCCAACGGCATGTACGGACTTATTTTAATTGAGCCGGCCGGGGGACTTTCGGAAGTGGACAAAGAATACTATGTCATGCAAAGCGAGTTTTATACCGAAGGCGACTACGGGGAACGGGGGCTACAGCCGTTTGATATGGACCGGGCGATTGAAGAGGACCCGGAGTATGTGGTCTTTAACGGCTCTGTTGGCTCTATGATGCATGAAAATGCCATAACCGCAGAGCGAGGTGACAATGTCCGTTTATTTGTAGGAAACGGGGGACCTAATTTAACCTCCTCCTTTCATGTCATCGGGGAAATATTTGACAAGGTCTACTATGAGGGCGGCGATCAGGTACAGAATAATGTTCAGACGACCTCCATCCCGGCTGGCGGTTCAGCCATGGTCGAGTTTGAAACGGAGGTGCCCGGTGAATATATACTGGTAGACCACGCTATTTTCCGGGCCTTTAACAAAGGGGCTCTGGCAACCCTCGCTGTCTCCGGCGAAGATGATGAAAACGTCTTTACCGGTCAGCAGCTGGAACAGGTCTATCAGCCGGAAGGGGGGGCTACTCAGGAAATACCCATGGAAGAGCGGTCGATACCCGCCGCCGAAAGCATAGAAGAACAGATGGAATACGGAAAGGAGGTATATACTTCTGTCTGTCAGGCCTGTCACATGCAGGATGGTTCAGGAATTGAGGGCGCCTTTCCACCCGTGGCAAACTCTGATTACCTGAACGAAAATCCGGATCGCGGAATTAGCGCGATCGTTCACGGACTTTCGGGCGAGATCACGGTAAATGGGGAAACCTATGACGGCGTTATGCCCCGGCAAAACCTTACCAACGAAGAAGTCGCAAATGTTACTACCTATATTCTCAATAGTTTTGATAATGAAGGTGGACGGGTTACTCCCGGGGACGTGGAACGTATCCGGGAGCAGGGACCTGTTGAATAACTTGATTACATAGCCTCTTGTTATACCGAAAATCAATACTCTTAATCTTCCTGTTGGCCGGATTTACTCTTTTGGCGCGAGCACAGCCAAACGGTATGGTTACGATAGAACAGGATACCTTTATGCCGTTCTACAGCTCTACCGGCGACAGTGTACGGGTGGAATCCTTTTACATGGATACCCACC
>NZ_JBEPWZ010000358.1:0-2727 GCF_041642155.1 Fodinibius sp. | reverse complement strand
ATCCTGCTTCCTGGGCCTTCCCGATCGGAGGTATTACGATGAGTGTAACCCCTAAACGAAAAGTTTCTATTGATATTCAGGGCGAAGGTGAAGGGAAAACTGCCTATGTCACTGGAAATATGGAACCATCCTTGAACAAAGAGCGTGTCCGCATTGACTATACAGACCAATTTGGTTTTCGCAACAGTCAAGTAGTCCTAACGGATACTAATGGACAATTTTCACACCGGTTTTCACCTGAAAAAGTGCAGCAAGAAAATGCTATCCTTGTAAAACAAGATCCTGAACATTTACCCGAAAACCATCCTGGTACTTTCCCGGTATGGGGCGAATATAGCATTCAGGCTCACACTATTAATTCTCCGAATGCAGCTCAAGTAAGTTCAAATGTTGTAAAGATCAAACTCCAGGATAATTAATAACCATTATCCCAAGGCATCTTATTTTGTTTTTAATTGGCTTACCTTAAAGCTCCCTACATCAAGTCGTCATCGATCACTACGTTCTTTCGCAAAAACTGTATTGATTCAGTAGATGTTTTTTTATGGTATACACATTATTTCTCAAGGTATATACATTAACCGTTGGATTCCTACTTTTGTTCTAAACCCAAGCTCTTCAAAAAGGAAATTTTCAAGCAGACCGTACTTACCCACGTAAACCACTTTTTAAACCGTGGACCGGCCTGTAAACTGCGTCCGGAAATTCACAGGCGGAATTCGATGTGACTTATCCTGTGAATCATTTCCCGGCCGGTTTCAGTTTCAGTTGTGTTTAGCTGTTCCGTTGGGACGGCGCCGGTGGTTCCTGAATGAAAGATCTTGCCCCCCTGGTAAGCGGTATAGAGCAAAGCCCCCAGCGAAATCAGGGCTGAAATGGCCAGCACTCCAAAAAGCGTATTCCGCCACCGCAGATCGTATGAAATAACGTAAAGGCCAACGATACTCAACAGTCCGGTTGTGATGGTAAACCAGAAGGCAATTTCCGCTGCCTCTTCATGATTGTGAATGACCTCATGTGAGGCTACGGAAAGTTCTTCGACAATATCTTCGGCGGCTTCTCCCGTCTCCATGGCTACGTAGCTGCTTACCGCCCCTAATAAAAAGAGGACCATCGCAATTTGCAGTATGGACGTATTTTTTCTGAAGAGCCCCCACCCCAGGATAAGGATCCCAAAAAGAACACTGAAAATGGGAAAGTGGTTTACGATTAAATGCAGGTAGTCAGCTTCCATCTTTACTCCTTTTTTAAAAGTTGAATGTTGGTACTATTAATTAATATTAGAATGCCTCTTCACCGGCTTCCAGTTTCTTGTCTTTCTCCATCCAGTGATAGATAGTAGGCAGTACCAGCAGTGTCAGCAGCGTCGCGGTTACCAGTCCCCCCACGACGACCGATGCCAGGGGACGCTGTACCTCGGAACCGGGGCCCGTATTGAATGCCATGGGGATGAACCCGAGGCTGGCCACCAGGGCCGTCATCAGTACGGGACGCAGCCGGTCGCTGGCTCCCTGAATGACGGCCGTTTTCAGATCTGTGCCTCCCTTCCTCAAATCGTTGAGGTGGGCAACCAGTACAATTCCGTTGAGAACAGCCACTCCGAAGAGGGCAACAAAGCCGATGCTGGCCGAGATCGACAGGTACAGCCCCCGCATCCATAGAATAAATATCCCGCCCGATAACGCCATCGGAAGATTCAGAAATATGAGCAGGGTGAACCGTATTTTCCCGAACATCAGGTAAAGCAGGCCGATAATAATCAGCAGCGAGATCGGTACGACAATATAGAGATGATTCATGGCCCGCTGCTGGTTTTCGAACGTCCCCCCGTACTGAATAAAATAGCCGGCCGGTATATCCACTCTTTCCCCAATGAGTTGCTGAAGATTCGTTACATACGAGCCGGTATCGATATCGCGAATGTTAATCCCTAAAATAACGCGACGCCACCCGTTCTCCCGGGCGATTTCACGGGGACCTTCTTCCGCATAGATGTCGGCTACTTCTTTGAGGGGGATATACCCTCCATCGGGCAGCTGCAGGGGCACGTTCATGATATCCTGGAAGCTGTTCCTGAGGTCTTCCGGCAACCGCACGTTGATGCCGAACCGGCGCTGTCCCTCAAAAATCTGTCCCGCTTCACTGCCGCCGATGCCGGTCCCGATGACGTGCTGAACGTGGTTGACATTTAAGCCGTATGAAGCCACCGCCTCGCGATCGATCTCGATGTTGTAATAGGGTTGACCGCTGCTCTGTTCAAGGTAGAAATTATCAGTACCTTCTATGCCGGTCAAAATTCCTGATACCCGCTGACCGACCGCCTGGAGCGTATCCATGTCTTCCCCGAATATCTTGACGGCAACGTCGGATTTCACTCCGCTGGTCAGTTCGTCAACACGCATGGCGATAGGCTGGGTGATATTGTAGGAAAGTCCGGGCTCGGTTTCCAAATAGGGACGGATATCGTCAATGATATCCTCCTTGGTAACGCCCCCGCGCCACTCCTCTCGGGGCTCGAGAACCACCCATACATCAGTTTGATGCACGCCCATCCAGTCGTTGGCCAGGTCGGATCGCCCCGTCTTGGGCACCACTGTTTTAATTTCGGGGATATTCTGCGTCAGCTTAGCTGCCAGCCAATCCGCATTTTCCACCGATTCTTCGAGGGTTACCGACGGCATCCGTACCTGCTCCACCAGGATCGACCCCTCATCCAGTTCCGGCAGA
>NZ_JBEPWZ010000357.1:0-2745 GCF_041642155.1 Fodinibius sp. | reverse complement strand
GCCGGTCGATCAGTTCCAGAGTTTCATCGACCCGAATCGGATCTATGCGGATCATCCCAGATATATACTCTTTTTCCTTCTTGAGCAAAGCAATGTTTTCTCGCGCGTTTTTTTCAGCTTCCGCAGCTGTAACAGTGCCGCCACCGACCCTGAGACGGGCAATATCGAGTGAAAACACACGCTCAACTCCCATACGGTCAAAATAGGGCATGACCTCCGCATGCCTGCTCAACCCATGATAGTGAAGATCCCAGATCCGCATATCTAAAAGCTCTTCTCGGGATGGAAGACCGTATGCTTCGGGTTTGATGGCAAAGTTATAGTCACTCATATGCTTGATAGTTCCGGCGTAATCCACGCCGTTGTTTTAATTTGAGACTCTTGACATTTGTTATATTACCGACAGAAGGTTTTCTGCGTTTTTGCTCATGATTGTCCGGGCCTGCTTTTCTGAAAGACGAGATTCCATGAACTTAAACAGCGAGTTTTCGAGCGGAAAATAAGGAAAATGGGACCCGAACAGCAGTCGTTCGGACGGAATTGAAATATCCCGCATATACCAGTGATCCCCCTCTATTATGCGTCCCAGGGCGCCCAACCCGTCCAGGTTGGAAATCTCAAAAAGAACCTCTGTCTCTTCGACCATCAACTGCAGACGTTCTCCCCGCACGTGGCGAAAGGGATGTACTAACTGTAAACGGGCCTCAGGTATCCCGCTCAACACCTCGGGCAGAGGACTAACATCCACATTTGGCACCTCGACCAGCGGATGCTGCATTCGTTCATCCTCCATGGCAATAACGAGTTGAACGAGCAGGTTCCGCTCTGTGGCTGCCCGGAGCAAGCAGGTAAAAGGCTCCTGCTCAAGTGAATATCCGTGATAACCTGGGTAGAGCCTGATGCCGGGCATCTTGTACTCTTCATGGCAGCGCCGAAGATCCTCTTCCCAGTCCGGGAACATCGGGTTGACCGTCCCGAAAGGAAGGAGCATTCCGTCGCCTTTTTTCCTGCATTCTTTGGTCAGGCTGGCGTTGACATAGTCAATATTCTTGTGAAAGAGCGAGCTATAGCTACCGGCCCACGCCTGCCTTATATTGTGGCGTCTTAGTTTGTCCACAAGCACTTGCGTTGCTCCGTACTTGAAATCCCGGAAAGGATAACACAGCAGGTGGACGTTGGTATCAATTGTGGCTCCGTCTCCGGAAGGTGTTGCCTGCTCATTCTGCCGGTAGGCTTCTCCCTGCCGTGTACCAACAGTCCGTGCGGCCGAGCTGAACGGTGCACCCAGTGCCGCGGCCGCCATAACGGATCCTTTTAAAAATCGACGTCTATCCATATGGTTGTTTCGTGATGTTATAACCTCTTGTTTTGTTTATGACACCGGAGAGCGCCTGCGATTTAAGATTTGCTGGTTGGGAGCCACCTCTGTCCTTAACAGAAGCAATCTATAATCTACCTCAATCTTCAGGCAGCATATCCGGATTCCAGACGACCTCCCACAAATGAGTGTCAGGATCTTGAAAATAACCGGCATACCCACCCCAAAACGTATTCTGAGCTTGTTTTACGATTCGGGCACCCGCTTTTTCCGCTTGTCGCATAACCTCGTCAACCTGAGCCTTGGAAGAAACGTTATGGCCAAGGGTGAATTCCGCAGGATTGGGCTTATATTCAGAAATACCCGTATCGTGGGCAATACTTTCACGCGGCCAAATGGCTAATCTGAGTCCCTCTTGCAAATCAAAAAAAGCCACCGCGCCGTGCTCAAATTCTTCCCCCATAATTCCTTCTGTGGGTAAACCAAGGCCATCGCGATAAAATTGAAGAGCCCGTTCCAAATCATCGACCCCAATTGTAATAACCGTTATTCTGGGTTTCATCGCAATCCCTTGCCTATGCCGAGAGTTCTTTTCCGACGTTCACCAGCAACTCTTTTGTGGCCTTGATCCCTTCGAACTCACTGAGCTCACTTCCCTCATATTCTATACCGATATGTCCGGTATATCCCGCATCCTGTACAATCTCAAGCATCTTTCGATAATCAATATTTGTTTCTTCTCCTTCCTCATTGAAGGCATGACTCTTGGCGCTGACTCCCCTGGCATACGGCATCATTTCTTCGACTCCCGTATAATTATCATACTCCTCAACACAGGCTCCGTCCTCGCTTTTTATACAAAAGTTACCGAAATCAGGTAACGTGCCGCAGTTATCCATGCCAACCTGCTCCATCACATCGGCAAGCCACTTTCCATCAGAAGAATATCCGCCGTGATTTTCAACAATTACACTGATATCATAATCTTCGGCAAACGTAGCCAGGCTGCCCAGGCCGTCGACGGCTGTCTGCTTCTGTTCCTCTTTCGTTCCGCCCCCGCGGGCATTCACGCGAATGGAATGGCATCCCAGGTATTCGGCCGCTTCCACCCATTTATAGTGATTTTCCACCGCTTCCCGGCGTTTTTCGTCATCGATTGCAGCCAGGGGCCCTTCCCCATCAATCATAATGAGTAACTGCTCTACTCCCAGGTCATCACATCTTGCATTCATCTCGTCCAGATAGTCGGTGTCTTCCGCTTTATCCATAAAGAACTGGTTGACATACTCTACGGCAGTAATCCCAAACTCATCCCTGGTTGTGGCTGGGAAATCAAGATGATCCAGCTCCCCGTCAAAGATGGCGTTATGCAGGCTCCATTGCGCCAGTGAAATGTCAAAAAAAAGATCGTCCTCCGACTCCGAGGT
>NZ_JBEPWZ010000356.1:0-2752 GCF_041642155.1 Fodinibius sp. | reverse complement strand
TCCCCCGGAACAAAAACTTAAAAACCACAAGCCAGATTTCACCGTCCTCGCCGCACCGAACTTCAAGGCCGACCCTACGGTGGATGGTACGGAAAGTGAAACGTTTATCCTCATCAATTTTGAGGATAGGATTATTCTAATAGGCGGAACCCTCTACTCCGGGGAAGTCAAAAAAGGAATCTTCTCAGTTATGAATTACCTGCTACCGAAACAAGGCGTAATGGCCATGCATTGTTCGGCCAATATGGATAAGGAGGGGAAAACAGCCCTGTTTTTTGGATTATCCGGAACGGGAAAGACGACCCTCTCATCCGATGAAAATCGGATGCTTATTGGTGATGACGAGCACGGGTGGAGCGAAAATGGGGTCTTTAATATCGAAGGCGGATGCTATGCAAAGACGATAAATCTCTCCGGTGATAGTGAACCCCTGATCTATGCCACAACAAGAATGCCCGGAACTATTCTCGAAAACGTGGTACTGGATGATAACAGGCAACCCGATTTCGATGACGTCACCCATACGCAAAATACGCGTTGTGCCTATCCCATTCACTACATCCCTAACGCACGAAAAGACGGAACCGGCCGGCATCCAAACCACCTGATCTTTTTAACCTGTGATGCTTTCGGGGTGCTTCCGCCTATTTCCAGGCTGTCCCCCGAGCAGGCGATGTATCATTTTATGAGTGGATATACGGCAAAAGTAGGCGGGACCGAACGCGGAATTACTGAACCCCGGGCTACCTTCTCTGCCTGCTTTGGTGCGCCATTTATGCCCCTCCACCCTGTCCGGTATGCAACGCTGCTGGCTGATAAAATTCGTAAGCATAAGGCTACGGTCTGGCTCTTAAATACAGGATGGACCGGGGGGCCTCATGGCACCGGTCACCGGATAAGGTTAGCCCATACCCGGCAAATGCTTTCGGAAGCCATTGAGGGAAATATTGAAGATCGGTCTTTTGACAGGGACCCCGTATTTGGCCTGGCCATTCCCAGGGAAGTACAGGGCGTTCCCAATGATATGTTAAAACCCCGCAATACATGGGACGACCCAGAGGCATATGAGGAAAAAGCAGAGAAGCTTGCGCGAATGTTTATTGAAAACTTCAAGCAATTTGAGGGGAAAGTAAGGGGGGAACTGGTGAAAGCGGGACCAACGAATTATTAGTTGATTGCATACTATGAGGCTATGCTTTATGTCCCCGGCAGACTCGCTCCCTTTTAAACAGTTAGTGGTTCCTGCCTCGGGGTAGGTTATTTTGAGTGAGCCTGCTCGTACGATTGAATACGCGTTATCGGAGATGTTTAATTTCCAAGCTAATTTTCCATCACGGCATTCAGTTTGTCCAGATTATCCTGTACGCGGAGGGCTTCGATGATCTCATCCACCTCTCCCTTCATAATATCCTCGAGGTTATAGAGTGTGAGATTTATCCGATGGTCGGTCACCCTGCTTTGCGGGAAATTATAGGTTCGAATTTTGGCGCTGCGATCCCCGGTTGATATCTGGCTCTGGCGCTCCTTATCGCGTTCTCTGCGGAGCTTTTCCTCCTCTTTTTCATACAGCTTGGAGCGCAGCATCTTCATCGCCTTCTCCTTATTCTGATGCTGCGAGCGTTCCTGCTGGCATTCCACTACGACTCCCGAAGGCTCATGGGTAATACGGATAGCCGAATCGGTCTTGTTTACATGTTGTCCCCCGGCCCCGCTGGCCCGGAACGTATCGATCCGGAGGTCAGCTGTATTAATCTCAATGTCAACTTCTTCGGCTTCAGGCAAGACGGCCACCGTGGCGGCGGAAGTGTGGACCCGTCCCTGCGTTTCGGTTTCCGGCACCCGCTGCACGCGGTGTACCCCGCTTTCGTATTTCATCTTGCCGTATACTTCCTCCCCTTCCAACCCAAAAGTGAGTTCTTTATAACCGCCTATGACAGACTCACTAATACTCAAGAGGTTTAGTTTCCAATCCATATTATCCGCATAGCGACGGTACATGTCAAACAGGTCTCCCACAAAGATAGCCGCTTCATCGCCCCCGGTGCCGGCCCGGAGTTCCACAATCACATTCTTGGAATCGTCCGGATCCTTGGGAATAAGCTTAAACTTAATATTTTCTTCCAGCTGTTCGAGCCGGGGTTCCAGCTCACTGATTTCCTCTTTGGCCATTTCCGTTATTTCCGCGTCACCGCCTTCTTCTATGAGCTCATTATTCCCTTCGATCTGATGGCCGATATCCTTCCATTCCTCATAGAGTTCAACCAGCTGTTTCAGCTCGCTGTGCTCTTTTGTCAATTCGGTATACCGCTCGGGATCATCATAGACCGCAGGATCGCTCATGGCCGCTGTCACTTCTTCAAATCGTTCCCGAACCTGCTCCAACTTTGCCTCAATATCCATGCTTAACTGTCATTTTGAATTATTAACTTCCGAACCTTCGGTGGCTTAAAATACGATTCTTTCGACAAAATGAAGAATTTGGAACCGGAATTAAATCAAGACTTTTAGCCCGGATTTCTCCCTTCCGAACAATCGGGAGGTTATACTGTGTGAGGATGTTGAATACGCGAAAATGCAGAGATTGGCCAAATGAACGGTTTTGCAAAGGCTTCATATAGTTCTTTTATGCCAACGCTTAATTCCCATCCGAAAAATGCTTATGTTTTGCCTCAAAATTTAAACTTAACCATGATGATTCAATGAGCAGGAATCCTTTATCGGCCAATTTCAGGCTTGGTTTTCTGGGAGCGGG
>NZ_JBEPWZ010000355.1:0-2752 GCF_041642155.1 Fodinibius sp. | reverse complement strand
AACCGGGTGTTTCAAACGGGCAGCATGCAGCGCTCCTGGCCGGAATTTAGGCAAACCGTCGAGCTGGTGCGCAACGGGTATATAGGAGACATCGAGAAGGTAAAAGTGAATGTCGGCAGTTCTGCGGCCCCCTACAGCTTGCCCGGCGAGCCGATTCCCGATGGACTTGATTGGGATCTTTGGCTGGGACCCAATTTTTATCACCAGTACAATCACGAACTGCTTCCTTCGCCGGGAGATGACTTCTGGGGGCGGTGGCGATACTACCAGGCGTTCGGCGGGGGAGATATGACCGACTGGGGCGCCCATATGTTTGATATCGTGCAGTGGGCGTTTGATATGGACGACAGCGGTCCGGTCGCCATTATCCCCCCGGATGGCGATGACTACCTCTACCTCACCTATCGCTATGAGAATGGTGTAGAGGTGACACATGAGAATTTTGGCAAGGATCATGCTGTGCGGTTTATCGGTACGGAGGGACAGATAGACGTTCAACGGGGCAGGTTGGAGACTACGCCCGTTTCGCTGAAGGACCAGGTAATCGGGCCGGATGAAGAGAAGGTGTATAACAGTAAAAACCACTACCAGGACTGGCTGGATGCGATCCGGAACCGGACCAAGCCCATCTGTGATGTGGAAACGGGTCACCGCACGGCCACGGTCTGCACGCTCGGGAATATCGCGTATCAGTTAAACAGGCCGCTGGAATGGGATCCTAAAAGAGAACTATTTGCAGATGATGCGCGGGCCAATGCATTACTGGAACGAGAGATGCGGGAGCAATGGAGAATCAATATTTAAATATTCACCTATTCTTATGAAAAAAACAGGAATCTTTTTTGTAGTAATACTATTATTTTCGGTTTATTCGACCGTCACTCACGCCCAGGAGACAGTCAGCGGTACGGTGTTCCTGGATGAAAACGGCAATGCGAAAATGGATCCGGGGGAGGAGGGAATTCCGGAGGTTGCTGTTTCCAACGGCAGGGAGGTAACCCTGAGCGGAGAAGACGGCTCGTATCGGCTTCCGATTGAGAAAGAGACCATCGTGTTTATCCGGAAGCCGTCGGGATATGAGCTCCCGCTGAATGAGAAGAATCTGCCGCGGTTTTCCTTTTACATCCACCATCCGGAGGGGTCACCGGAGCTGGAGTATCCCGGACTGGAACCTACCGGACCACTTCCCGAATCGGTCAACTTCGGACTAATCCCCTCCGAGAAGAAAGACTCCTTTACGGCCCTGGCATTCGGCGATCCGCAGCCCAGGGATGACCGGGAGCTGTCCTATTTCCGGGATGATATCGTACCGGAACTGGCGGATACAGACGCGGATGTGACGCTTGTGCTGGGGGATATTATGTTCGATGACCTGTCCCTGTTTGACAGGTACAGCCGTATCATGAAAACCGTGGGCACGCCAGTCTATAATATTCTGGGAAACCATGATATCAACTACGATACGGAGGGCAACCGTTTTGCGAAAGAAACCTACAAGAAGCATTACGGTCCGACCTATTTCTCCTTCGATTACGGTGATGTTCACTTTATCAGCATGGACAATATAGATTACCTCGGGCGCAATGACGAGGGCAGCCCCCGGTATCGCGGTCATCTGAGCGACACCCAGCTGGAGTGGATCCGCAATGACCTGCAACACGTTGAAGATGACAAGCTGATCGTGCTGATGGCCCACATTCCCCTGTACTCGGCCGACAGCGACGGGGAGAGTGTCAATACCGTCAACAGGGAGGCCTTAATCGATCTGCTCGAGAAGCGCGACCGGGTCCTCTTCCTGGGGGGACACCGTCACATGACTTTCCAGCACTTTCTCGGTGAGCTATTCGGCCGCATCAATGCAGCACCTATTCACCATATAGCAACAACGGCCGCTTGCGGTACCTGGTGGAGGGGACCGAAAAACGAAGAGGGGATCCCGATAGCTACGCAGATGGATGGGGTTCCGAATGGCTATCACATTGTGGAATTTCAAGGCAACACCTACCGGGAGCGGTATAAGGCTGCGGGCGGCGATCCCGATTTCCAGATGCGTATTGAAGTTCCCTCCACGGACCTGGTGGCCGGAGAACTGCGGGAGGCCGAGGTGCTGGTCAATCTCTTCAATGGAAGTGAACGTTCAAAAGTTCGGTTCCGGGTTGACGGGGGCGAATGGCATACGATGCAGCAGCAGGATGAGCACGTATCGCCGTATTACGAATCCCTCTACGAAAGTTACGAGGGACCCTGGAGCAGCCCCAATCCCACCAACCATATATGGACCGCCCCCCTCCCGGAGCTGGCCAAGGAGCAGGGGATCCATAAAATTACCGTATGGACGCGGGATATGTATGGACAGGAGTTCACCCAAAACAAGATCATCGAGGTAAGGTAGGGGGATGGTGTTCGTTGGCGAACCTGACAAACCTTTTGCAGCTGCCGCCTTGATGACGTTATCTCTATGCCTGGTTCCTGTTACATTGTTCGCCCTGGTGATAATGTCGCTGTGCCTGGCGCCTGCTGCAGCGTCCGGCCAGTCTGTTTCCCATACGACGGACACGGACGCTCCATTCCTCTCGTCTGAAAATGCGCGAAAGTCTGACAACGATAGCGATTGCACCCCCATATCCGATCCAAACCGCGCGATTTACGACCGCCGGCCCTGGCCGATGCATTCCATAGATGAGAATCCTCTGTCGGGGTCCGACGGCGTAAAACGGGCTGATGTGAACGGGGATGGCTTTCCGGACCTGGT
>NZ_JBEPWZ010000354.1:0-2771 GCF_041642155.1 Fodinibius sp. | reverse complement strand
CGTGACGGAAAGTCGGCACGTTCGTATCCCAGGCAACGGCAATATGCGAGGGTTTGTGTTCCTCGAGCAACTTTTCAAGCGTATTGGCAAACCCCAAAATGGGACCTGTCGGTATTCCTTCAGAATTTTTTAAATTGCTGCGTATAAAGGCATAATGAGAGCGGTAAGCCAGGGCCATACCGTCCAATAAAAAAAGAGTGCTTTTAGACATCTTGTTGAATCGTTAACTTCTGTTTCAAAATCCAATGCAAATATACAAATATATAACAGGCGTATCTATCCCTGCAGGGGAATGAACTGTAAACCTCACCGCAATTATCAAAAAGGTAAAACTTTTTGCTATCGTTTACGAATAAGGACTATAATAATGTGATAACATACTTTTTACATGGGCTTAAAAAACGAAGCGCAAACTGCATATCAAAATACTAAATCGGTTTACAGGGAATATATATCCGGAATGACGCGGGAACGGATGGGTAAAGATTTCTACAAGGATACCGATCGGCTCAAGCAGTTGTATGAAGAAGCAATACAGGAAGGCGCGGAACAGAGGGATCCTGAGGATATTCCGGGTCATTTGAAATTCCTGCGGCTTTTTTCTGCCCTGACGGAGCGGCTTAATCCCACTCGGCGGCTGTTATTCGGCTTATCGGTTATCGCCTTTATATTCCACTATTTATTTGGGGTGCTGCAACTTACAGGTTTCATTCTTTTCTATGAACTACTGCTTCCTTTTGCCTTCGGATCGATGCTGATCCTGCTCCTGGTGGAACTGCTTGAAAAATCAGACGTGAAGCGCGAAATAGACCTGGCCCGGGATATCCAGCTGAGTCTGCTGCCGGGCACTGAATTCAAGGGTACTTCGCTTGAAATATTCTCTTTTGCCACGACCGCCAAGGAGGTGGGCGGCGACTATGTGGATATTATTGAAACCGAATCAGGGACCTATGTAATTATCGCGGATGTCTCCGGCAAGGGACTGTCGGCGGCCCTCTATATGGTACGCATGCAGGCCCTGGTTCACCTCATTATTGAAAAACATCAGCCTTCTCCCAAGCAGCTGTTCCTGGAACTCAACGACTACGTTAAATCCGGAATTGCGGATAAAACGTTTGTGACGGCCTGCGCGGCTTTTTTTCCGATCGAAAAAGACTATTTTACATTTGCCCGGGCCGGACATAACGCCCCGATTCTCTTTAACAAGGAGCGCGATGTCACTTTTGATCTTCGTTCCGACGGCTTTGCCCTGGGCATGACTTCTTCAGCTAATCTGAAATTTCATCTTCAGGAAAAGAAATTTCAATTCGGGTCCGGCGACAGTGTGCTCTTCTATACCGACGGTCTGACCGAAGCCCGTAACGAGGTCGGGGAGGAATACGGGGAAGACCGCCTCGATGCCATTCTCAGTATCTATGGGTCCCTGCACGCCAAAACGATCGTCCGGAAAGTTCAATCTTCCCTGGAAAACTTTATCGGTCAGGAAAAACCGGGGGATGATATCACATTTACCTGTGTGCATCGATCCGGCTGAAGGACGGATTGAGAGGCGGAAAAATTGAGGGTGGAAGTTAGAAACGTAGCAGGGTTCAAGGCTGGAAGTGGTTTGGTGCCTTTCTCACTTCCAGCCTCTAATAACCTCCAA
Source organism: Fodinibius sp. (assembly GCF_041642155.1). Taxonomy (NCBI): domain Bacteria; kingdom Pseudomonadati; phylum Balneolota; class Balneolia; order Balneolales; family Balneolaceae; genus Fodinibius; species Fodinibius sp. The sequence goes on along the minus strand of NZ_JBEPWZ010000354.1, from coordinate 1,126 downwards.
CGTCCGTCAGCGAAGAAGCTTTTGAGCCTCTTCCACAATCCGGTCGACCGTCAGCCCATACTTTTCAAATATTTCCTTATAGGGTGCTGATGCCCCGAAATGATCTATGCCTATGGCTATTCCCCGGTCACCAATCCACTCCTTCCAGCCGAAGGTCGCAGCGGCTTCAATAGACACGCGAGCGGTCACCTCTTCCGGTAGAACGCTTTGCCGGTAGGTATCCTTCTGCCGGCGGAAGAGTTCCCAGGAGGGCATGCTCACAACGCGGACATCCCTGCCCTGCTTCCGGAGCATGGTTCTGGCCTGCATGGCCAGGTGGACTTCCGAGCCCGTGCCTATTAATATGGCATCGGGCGTGGCTTTTTCAGAATCAGCCAGGATATATGCGCCTTTGGTGGCCTGGGAGGCCCGGTTTGCCTCCGTTCGCTCAAAGGTTGGAACGGCCTGACGGGTGAGAGCCAAAAGTGCCGGACCGTCGGTATATTCAAGAGCCGCTTTCCAGGCCCAGGCCACTTCATTGGCATCGGCGGGTCGCAGCAGCAGGGCATGGGGCATGGCCCGCAGGGAAGCTAAGTGCTCGACCGGCTGATGGGTCGGGCCGTCACCCCCGAGGCCAATACTGTCGTGCGTAAAGACAAAGACCGAGGGTATATGCGACAATGCCGCGATGCGAATGGCCGGACGGCAGTAATCGGAAAAGATCAGGAATGTGCCCCCGAACGGGATAACGCCTTTGTGCAGGGCCATGCCGTTGAGTGCCGCTCCCATCGCATGCTCGCGAACGCCGAAATGAATATTTCTACCGGCATAGTTCGATGAGCCAAAAATCCCGGTATCGTCCATCCATGTCTTATTGCTGCCGGTAAGGTCGGCCGATCCACCAATCAGCTGGGGAATATTGGCCGCTAACTTCTGTATCACCTTTCCGGAGGAAGCACGCGTAGCCATTCCCTGCTCATCTGCCTCGAAGACCGGCAAGAAGGATTCGAAATCGGTTGGTAATCCCCGGTTTAATGCCGATTCGAACCGTTTGGCCTCTTCCGGATGTTCTTCTCTATATTGATTGAACAACTCTTCCCACTTCCGGGTATGAGTTGCTCCCTCCTCTTTAGCCTGACGGAAATGC
>NZ_JBEPWZ010000353.1:0-2799 GCF_041642155.1 Fodinibius sp. | reverse complement strand
ACCGCGTGGCCGACGGTATTAAGACGAATGTGCGGGGACAGAGTTTTATCGACGTGGAAATTGTTATGAAACCCCCCGGCGAGCGGGACATGACAGCCCAGGAGGTAATCGAACTCTGGCGGGACGAGATTGGTGATATTGAAGGAGTTGACCAGATTACGTTTGAAGCCGAAAGAGGTCCGGCCGGCTACCAGCAGGATATCAGCGTCGACCTGAGTCACTCCGATATCGATGTGCTGGAAGAAGCCAGCCAGGCTTTTTTGGAGCGGGTCGAATCCTTTGATGCCACCCGTGATGTGAACGACAATTACAACAGGGGGAAGGCCCAGTTCGATTTCAAGCTTCTTCCGGAGGGACGAAAACTCGGATTAACCTCTTCGTATGTGGGCGAGCAGGTTCGCAACGCCTTCTATGGGGCGCTTGCCATGCGTCAGCTGCGGGGCACCAACGAGATAGAGGTCCGCGTAAAGCTGCCCCGCCAGCAGCGCAAGGATATGCATCACCTGCAGGATCTGGTCATTCAAACCCCCGGAGGAACGGAAGTGCCCCTGATGGATGTCGTAAGTGTCCAGGAGAGTGAAGCCTTCACGAGCATCAACAGGCGGGACGGCCGCCGGGTCGTTACAGTCGGTATGGACGCCGAACCCGCCAATGCGGTGACGCGGGTCCTCGCCTCCATACAGGAAGAGGTTCTGCCGGAGTTGAGAAACGACTTTCCGGGGATAACATGGAGCTTTGAAGGAAGCCAGGCCGAAATGAGAGAATCCACCCAGGCGCTGTGGGGCGGATTTACCATGGCCATGCTGGTCATCTACGCCCTGCTTGCCATTGCTTTCGGCAGTTACGTTCAACCTTTAATCGTTATGGGAGCCATTCCTTTCGGCATTGTGGGAGCGGTCATCGGTCATATCCTGCTGGGATACGACCTGTCGCTGGTCAGCTTGATGGGGGTAATCGCGCTGTCGGGAGTGGTCCTGAACGACTCGCTGATCATGATCGACTATGCCAATAAAAAACGCGCCGATCTTTCCGTTTTCGAAGCCATTCATGAAGCGGGACTCCGTCGCTTCCGGCCCATCATGCTGACGACCCTGACGACCTTCGGGGGACTGACCCCGATCATCCTGGAAACGTCGCGACAGGCCTATCACCTGATACCGATGGCGATCTCCCTCGGCTTCGGCATTGTATTTGCCACTTCCATCATTCTGGTGATCGTGCCCTGCCTCTATATGATTCTCGAGGATATCCTGTCAAAAACAAATGACACCTTAACCGGCACGGGCTAAGCCTGAATACCCGGCCATGGTTCTTGTTCGTGTACTGCGTCGCATCTCGACTCTTTCGTTGAACGGGGAGCGGATGTCTCATCTTGTCGGGCTTCGTCTTACTCATGCCATCACGAACCTTCGGGAGCGAGCAGGGGGACGAAAAACAGCTGCGGGCCCGTAACCCATTTAGCGCTTTCGAATACTGGGTTTATTGGTTGTTTACGGTTTCTCCTTCCTGATCCGTTGATAAACCACAAAACTCAGTTCGGGCCCTCCCTCCCTTTTGATCTCCTTCCAGGTTGACCCGATTTCATGCCGGTATTCCGGGAAGTACGTATCCCCTTCGAACGACTGATGAATCTCAGTGACAAACAGCTTGTCCACCTCGGGCAGCAGCTGCTCGTAAACCCGGGCCCCGCCAATCACAAACACCAGCTCTTCATCCTTGACGTGCTGCAGGGCCGCTTCGATGGAGGAAAAAACGGGCACATGACTGTAGTTCTTCGACCGGCTCAAGACAATATTTTCGCGGCCGGGCAGCGGTTTTTCATTGAGCTCTTCAAACACAACGCGTCCCATAATCATGGGATGTCCCATGGTCACGCTTTTGAAATATTTCAGGTCTTCGGAATAGTGCCAGGGCAGCTCGCCGTTACGGCCGATAACCAGGTTCGGATCATGGGCAACGATGGCGGCAAGGGTCATACGGCAACCTCAAACTTTATAGATGGATGCGGATCATAGTTTTCAAGGGAAAAGTCCTCAAATTCCAGATCATCCACCGGTTTATCCGCGATCTTCAACTGGGGCAGCGCTCTCGGCTCTCGGCTCAGCTGCTCTTTGAGACCTTCCACATGATTTTCATAAATATGCGCATCAACGATCGTATGAGCAAAAGTGCCGTATTCAAGTCCCACCTCATTGGCAATGGCCATCGTGAGTGCAGAATAACACGCCAGGTTAAAGGGAATACCCAGCGCAATATCCCCGGATCGCTGCGTCAGATGACAATTTAACTTGCCGTTGGCAACATTAAAGATATACATCAGGTGACAAGGGGGCAGCGCCATCTGCTTGAGGAGCCCCGGATGCCAGGCACTCACAACAATACGCCGGCTGTGCGGGTTCTCCTTCAGCATATCGATTGCCCGCTGCACCTGGTCAAATTCCTTGTTAATCAATACCGTCTTGCAGATGTGAGAGGCATCCCCTTCAAAACGAATTTCCTCCTCGTCGTGATACGGGAATCGCCGCCACAGCACCGGGTAGATAGGCCCCACATGACCGTCCTCATCGGCCCAGGCGTCCCATATATGACAATCCTTCTCGTCGCGCAGCCACCGGATATGATCTTCTCCCCGCAAGTACCAAAGCAATTCTAAAATGACCGATCGAAAATATACTTTCTTGGTGGTAAGCAGCGGGAAACCTTCCGACAAATCCACCTTGTAGAATTCAGAAAAACTGGAAATAGTGTCGGTACCGGTCCTATTCGATTTTCGCACTCCGTTTTTCAACACATTTTCAA
>NZ_JBEPWZ010000352.1:0-2823 GCF_041642155.1 Fodinibius sp. | reverse complement strand
TAATAGCAACGCAACACGCTTTCATCCAGTTTCTCATCGTTTTTTCCTCAATAATCTGTCATTATTATTATTATTTACGAAGACCCTGCAAAACCATTGTTTTGCTTAATCTCTACATGTTCACGTTTTCGAAATCCTAAAGTATAGACCTATACACTGCGGTTTGAAAATCGCCCAGGGGTTGATATCAAATAAAACCCCTGGGTATTCAAAAATTCTTACTTTAATTATTTTGAAGCTCTGAATGTCCTAAGCTGTCATCCCGTCCCGACCGCCGCGGGAGAAGGATCTCTTTAGAAATAAGAATTATATTTAGAAGATTTTTCGATCAGTTCATAATGACAATATTTAGTAGTTTTTCAAAGCCATCTATTTAAAGCCATCTATTTATTGTTGATTGTATTGGCATATGCTTAAAATTCAGCGCCTGATTTCAAATATTGGATTAATCCCGCCATTTCCTCTTTACTCATGGATTGTTCCAACCCGTCAGGCATCATCGAGGAGCCGGTATTACTGAGCGAAGCTATATTATCCCGCATAACGGTTTCATCCGCGCCGGACGCCTGTCGCAGGGTCACATTGTTATCCGATTCACTCACAATCCATCCGCTTATTGACCGTCCGTTATTCGTTTCGATAACAACCGTTTGATATGAGGGATATACTTCATAATTGGGCATGATCGTATGCAGCAGGATCGCATCCGGGGGCTGGTTTTTAATATCCGTAAGGTCAGGACCCACATTGCCTCCTTCCCCTTCATAGGCATGACAGGAGGAACAAGCCCTGTCGAAAACCTGGGCCCCCGCCTCCGGATCGCCATCAATAGTATTGATCGCCGAAAGGTATTCTTCATAGACTTCCTTGCGGGCTCCCCCCTCCAGTTCAGCAAATAAGGTTTCCGCGCGCTGCTGGATTTCCTCATCTTCATTGTTCATCAATCGCTGCCGATCCACCGAAGAAATCTCAGCGGGGGCCACCACATCATCTTCTATGGCACCCAACAATGCATCTACAAAGGTCGGTGTTGACAGCATTTGAGAAAGGATCGCGGAACGGACATTGGGGGTATACCCGTCCCACCGCTCTTCATCCATCAACAGCCGGGCCCCCTCCCCGGTATTCTGTCGGCCGATGGCCCGCACTACCGCCAGCTGAACGGCACGCGGATTTTCCGGCTGCAATGCCCGGGCGAACACCGGTAGTTGTTCTTCACTGCCTATAAATCCCATTAAGTCAATCACTGTTACCCTGTTTTCCCTATCGGTCTCTGCCATCGTGGTTACCTCTTCGACAAAATCCTGCCAGGATCCTTCTGCCTCTGCGGGAACATCAGCTCCATAGACATAATTCAAGAGCTCACTGGATGACTGGTCGAAATCCCGGCGGCTTGCCAGCCCCTCCATCAATCCCAACATGGCGGAAAACCGCCATCCGCTTCCTTCATTCGCCTGCAGCGTTGTTTCAACAAGGCGCCGCAGCTCTTTTTTGGATCCCCCGTTGCCGAGGACCCCGGCCAAATCCTCCATGACGTGTGCATAGGAATCTGAATCAGCTGGTTGCTGGGACTGAAGATGCTGCAGGAATGCGCCCATGCGTTCGCCCACGCCGCTGAGAATGGCCGCCCGTATCCACCGATCCTCTCCATCGGCTACGGCCAGCGAAGCCAGCGCCTCCAAAACGTCCGGTCCCTCTGCATCCCCCAGCACCAGCGCACACTGAAAACGAACCCGCATGTCGGGATCCCCGCAGGCGCCTGTTACCGCCTCTTGTAGATCCTCAGACTGCATCAGCATTCCCCTCGAGAGCGCCACCGCATTTTCCCGGACGCCCGCTTCCCCGTCGGCCATCGCCTGCCGGAGGATGCCCGGATCCAGTCCTTCCAACTTATGCAGGAGCCACAACGCACGCACGCGGCTTTCCGGCTGAGCAGACTCCATGGCAATCGTTTTCAAGGTTGGGATAACCGTTGAATCGCTGCGCTCCAGCAGCAAGCGATGCGCGGTCTGCCGGTCCCACTGCCTCTCGGAGGTGAGCCACTCTGTGATCCGGGTGACGGGCGTCGCCTCATCCACCCACTGCCTGTCAGCCAGCGAAGAGGACTTATCTTCTGAGAGGATTCTGTAGATCCGGCCCATGTCGTTTCCGGCCTGAAAGTCCATCTTCCCCCGGACCCGCTCGGGCACGTACGCAGGGTGATCAATAACCTTGCGGTGCATATCCACGACATGAAGTCCGTCGGCCGGACCCACCCCGTGGAATACGGGACGGAACCATTCGTCTTCAGAGGCCAAAAATTCTTTCCCCTCATACACCAGTTCCGAGGAAAAAGACACCCCGTCCGGGGACATCTTCTGCCGCTGCACCAGATTCTGGGCCGATTCCGCAATAAAAACGTCCCCCCGGTGCTCCGGGGTCAGTCCGCTGCCCTTGTACACAAAAACGCCGCTGGCCGCCGTGAAGGTCCCCGAGTGCGACTGCCCCATCAGATCCGGGATGAAATCAGCCGACGTTGCCGCATCGCTGATCGGGAAGACTACGGCTTCCCCTCCCGTTTTTGAGACCTCATTGACGGTCTCGTTAAATGAAAGGTGGGGGTTACGATTAAGATCAGAGGGATCAAAGACGATATGCTCGACGGGGGCCCTGTTCCATGTTCCGAATCTCCGGCCATAGCTGTCAAAGGTGTGGCCAAACTGGCTTTTGCCCCCAACTACTTCAACCTCGTAGGTGTCCGGATGAAATCGTACGTCGGAAGCGGTAAAGGTTACCGGCGGCCGGTCGGGATGCAGGGGAGAATAGACTTCTCCCCCGTTTAGT
>NZ_JBEPWZ010000351.1:0-2824 GCF_041642155.1 Fodinibius sp. | reverse complement strand
GGTTCCGGGTTGGCATCTCCCCCCGCGCCGACGGATACTAAAGCAGTCGCTCCGGGATGACGCTTTTCAATAATCCGCTGGGCCTCCCCTATCCAGTCTCCATGTATCTTATTGGTATCGCCTCCCAGGGTGGTCCCATGACAGGCGTAGTTAACCAACACAGCCCGAAGCGTTCCGCTATCCGGATCCGTAACACGCAGCAGGGGCATTGAGTGATCAACCGGGCCCTCGGGAACCACGCCAAATCCAACCCATCTTCCATTTTCCAGCTTGCGCCGGTTCACAGCAAATCCGACCTCTCCCTGTCCCCAGGCTGCCAAAGCCGGGCTGCGGTTCTGCAGCGCTTGCAGGGCCACCTGTTCCAGTTTATCCGTGAGCTCGTCTTGATACCGCACAATGCGTCCGAGTTCCTCCGGGGGCATTGGCTTCCCAAAATGGTTTAGCAAATTGCCTACTTCCGGCCCCGTATGGGTATGCGAGGAACTTATGACCAGTTGAGAAGGTGTAATGGCAGTTTTTTCCGACAGGCGGCGGGCAACCTTTTCGGTGATATGACCCGGAATGCCGATTAGATCCACGGTCACAAAAAGCGACGGCCCCTGCTCATCGCTGCCAAAAGCCAATGCTTTTGCCCATAGTGGTTGAAGTACCCCCTCCGACTCCGACGCCCGTCCCCCATAACCCGCCAGGCGAATCGGTCCCTCCGGGGTGATATCTATTCGAGCAACACCAACCTCTATTCTTCTGTTATTGGGAGGCTCTGTTTTTTGCATAGCATGGAGTGAGTCCAACGCTCCATACGACGGGGTTGAAGACCCTATAAAAACAGTGAGCAAAAAAAGGAAGAAGTTTCTTTCTAAATGAACTAACAAACAAGATGTTGTCATAAATATCATATTTATATTTCATATATAAGAGCACTTTGCAAAACCGTTCTTTCGGTCAGTCTCTGTTTTTTCGCACGTTCAGCATCCTTCACATTTGCATTATATACTGTGGTTTTGAATTCGCTCAGGCTCACTTACAGTTCCATCCAGTCCAACTGCTCCCACCTCTCCGGGCCGGCATTGATTTGAGGAGTACCAGGTGTACTTCTGCCTTCCTCTATATACTTTTCAAGCAGTGATTTAAGCTCTTTTACCTTATCAGGATACATATGGACAAGATTAAACTTTTCAGCGGGATCTTTTTCCAGATTGTACAGCTGGAAGGAGGGCAGTCCCCGGAGGTCTTCTTCGGTATTCGGATAACTCCATCCTCCGGATCCCGGCCACAAGATAAGCTTCCATTCTTCTTTAATAATCGCAAAACGTCCGTCAATGGAATGAAGTACGGTCGCCTCTCGCAACGGTTTATCGTATGCCTGCTGTTTCAGGACAGGCAAAAAACTGTAACTGTCCTCGGCAGCGTCATCCGGCAGGTTTGTCCCCGTCAAATCTGCAAACGTAGCCATAAAATCGGCCGTACTTATGGTTTCATCCGAAATAAACGGCCCCTCTATTCCGGTCGGCCAGCTTACAAGAAAGGGAACCCTTAATCCCGCTTCATAAATATCAGCTTTATGTCCCCTGTAGATATAACTCGGGTCGTGACCCGCCTGTTGGAGTTCCTCGAAATCGGCGCGGGGTGATGCACCGTTATCACTGGTAAAAATCAGGATCGTATTATCAAATGTGTCGTTGGCCTCCAGCGCATCTATCACTTGCCCGACCACTCCGTCTACTTGCAGCATAAAGTCACCATACAGGTTGGAATTACTTTTCCCCAGGTACTCCGAAGTGGGGAGGATGGGCGTATGCGGGGCCGGCAATGCAAAGTACATGAAAAACGGGTCACTATTCGAGGCCTGTTCATTTATATATTCTACGGTCTTGTCGGCTAAATGGGGCAGCACGTCCGTATGGCTAAAATCAGATCCGGTCAGCCCTTTTCTCCAAAAGCCTTTGTGGTCATAGTTGACCGTTGTATCGGTCGGAATTGTCGTAGGCTGATTATTTTCGACATAGACGTAGGGAGGCATATCCAGAGAAGCCGGTATAGCGTAGGAGTAGCCGAATCCACGGGCATTCGGCCCATTTTGAATAGGTTGACTGAAATCAACCTCGGGACGAATGTTGGGATTGTCCAGGTTTTCGGGGTCTTCTCCAGCAAAATGCCAGTCCCACCCCAAATGCCATTTACCTACAAACGCCGTTTCATAATTCCTTGCCTGTAGCATATCGGCAACGGTCATTCTCTCACTGGAGATCAAGGGACCGGAATACCCCCAGGTCACGCCGCTTTTCAGGGTCGACCTCCAGTTATACCTGCCCGTGAGGAGACCGTATCGAGTGGGCGTACACACCGCCGAGGTCGTATGTGCACTGGTAAAGGCAACCCCTGCATCTGCAAGCCGGTCGATATTCGGGGTTTCAAAGGCTGCGTTTTCATTATAAAAGGAGACATCTCCATAGCCAAGATCATCGGCTAAAATAATCACAATATTGGGTCTGTCCTGCCCCTGGGCATAGTTGGTAAGCGAAAAGAATAAAATGCTTACAAATAAAAGACTGCTTAAATTATTCACGACATGATCATTTTATCGGTTTAGAAAACAATGTCTTCATTTAGGTTTTTTTCAAAGAAACCATGTTCCAGACCCCGATTAATTTTGACATCCTTCAGCATCGATATTAAAAATCATCAACAAACACATAATATTAGTTGATTGTTGGAGTGCTAATATATTTCCCACTCTCATTAAAGAGAGACAAGCTGTTCGTTAAAAAAATCATACTAATATCCGGACTTATTTATTAATCTAACTTCTCTATATAGGTATAAT
>NZ_JBEPWZ010000350.1:0-2849 GCF_041642155.1 Fodinibius sp. | reverse complement strand
GTCATGCCGACCGGACTCGAGGGCCAGATCAGCGAAGAGGAGATGAATGACCTGATCGCCTATATCAGGGGAGAATGAGGCATATGCAATAATGGTTAACAGATTCCGAATGGCTTACGTATCCCTTTCGGGCTATTGGCGCAAGAATTTTTATTAATTATATTTTTTAGTGGTGGTTTTTATCATTGACCTGCATATGCATAATTACGATAACCCATAAACCCACAACCTGATGATGTTGTCTCATTTTTATTTCCGCATCCAACCGGAATCCCCTCCCTATTGTTTGATGCGGACCGCTATTTGTATCTGTTTGTTCACCGCGGTGCTCCTGGCCGGCGGATCCTACAGCAGCTTTGCCCAGACCGGGGACGAGCCGTCGGCGGAGGATATCGCCCGGCAGCTGCTGGATGAGGATGTGGTGGAAGAGGAGCGTCGCGCCCTGGCCGGGGAGCAGGCCGGAAGGGCCGCGGAGGTGCTGCGTGCGCTGACCCGCGACCTGGAGTCCGGCACGGATGAGGAAGCCCGGCGCATCCCCTGGATCTGGCGGGTGAGCATCGAAGCGACCGGCCGGAATGATGCGGAGCAGATCAGGCGGCTTGCCGAAGTGGGCTTGCCGGAGAGGGATGAGCCGCTGCTGAACTGGCAGGTGGTCGTGCTCGGGGGCGGCATCGTCAACGGCCTCAGCCGCGAGGGCCACTGGCCCCGGCCCCGGATCCGCGAGATCCTGGCCGGCCACCCGCAGATGGAGTCCCGCTGGCAGCGGGCCGTCGAGCGCTCCTACGAGGTGGCGGAGGATCCGGACATCCCCTACCCGTGGCGCTACGATGCGCTGCGCCTGATAGCCATGGATGAGCCCGGGCAGAGCATTCCGGAGCTGCACTCCTATCTGCAGCCCAACCTCGACTACCATCTGCACATGGGGGCTATCAGCGGGCTGTCCGATATACGATCCCCGGACGTAGCTGGGTTGCTGCTGTCAGGGTGGTCCTATTACAACGAGCAAAATCGGAACCTGGTCCTGGAGGGACTGCTGCGCACGGAGCGGCGGACGAGGGCGCTGCTGGATGCAATGGAGGAGGGAACATTGCGCCCGGATGAGCTGGGAGAAGAGCACGCGGAAGAGCTGAAAAACCACGAGAATCCTGAACTACGCAAACGGGCCAAACAGCTTCTTTCTTCATGATTAACTGTTAATAGAGCTTTGAAAAACCGTTCTTTTGGCCAATGTTGGTGCTATCGGTCGGTTGCAATCCTCACACATATAGGCATATGCTGCGGTTCTAACCTCCCTCTGGATTAGAACTGAAACAAAATTTCTGGTTTTTCAAAACTTTGCGTCAGGTTATGTTAAGACGATTTTTCTGTTTTGGCGGGAGTATTCTTTGACAGGACGCTCTAATTAATATGTCAGATTCAGTCCTTTTAGCTTATTATCTTCTACATGCGACGCTCTACTTTATATATTCACAGCTTTTCAAGCAGGTTTTTCAGGAAAACCCGCATCTCCTTGAGGTCCTTTTTAAGGCTGACCGGGACCTCTTTGTCTTCCCCGTCGGTTCCCTCATTTTTCAAAACCTGCCGTGCCCCTTTGGTGCTGTATTTTTTTTCCTGAATGAGTTCTTTGAGTTTTAAAATTGTCTCAATATCACTTTCTTTATACGTGCGGTTTCCGGCTTTGTTTTTTTTGGGACTCAGTTCATCGAAGACCGACTCCCAATAGCGCAGCACATGCGCGTCAACATCCGTAATTTCACTGACTTCACCGATGGAATAATAAAGTTTTTTCATAGCAGAACTAAAAGCGTATCTTTATTCCCAATTATTTATGATCCCAGGGATCTTTAGTAATCTGGATTATTCACAGAGAAATAGGATAACGAATAATTCCTTATTATTCATGAATAATTTAGGTTAACTCTTTGCCGTAAAATAAAATAAATAAGATACCATTGCCTGTACAGCAGCCCACTACATCTGACGAGACAGAATTGAGCGTAGTCGTGCCCGTATTCAATGAACAGCAGTCCCTCGTGGAACTGGCTGAGCTGACAGAGGAAGCCCTGTCCGGATCACTCTCGTTTGAACTGATCTTCGTGGATGATGGTTCCTCGGATCAGTCCTGGAGTAAAGTTCAAACAATCACGGACCGTTATTCCTGGGCCAGGGGCGTCCGGATGCAACGTAATTATGGAAAAAGCACTGCCCTCCAGACCGGATTCGAACAGGCTCGCGGAGCATACATCGCTACCCTGGATGCTGACTTGCAGGATGATCCTTTTGAGATTCCCCCTATGCTGCAGCAGCTTAAAGAGCGTCAGCTGGACCTCGTGAGCGGATGGAAGAAGGTTCGCCATGATCCGCTGAGTAAGACGATTCCCTCTCGTTTCTTTAATAAAGTGACGTCCCTGTTTACCGGTATCGATCTGAACGATTTTAACTGTGGACTGAAGGTTTACCGCCGGGAAGTGATTGACCATATTCACCTGTACGGGGAGCTGCACCGCTACATCCCGTTTCTGGCGAAGCTTGAGGGCTACGATCGCATCGAAGAAAAAGTGGTGAAGCATCACGCTCGGAAGTACGGGGAGACGAAATTCGGGTTCTCGCGCTTTATGAACGGCTTCCTGGATTTGCTGACGCTGTTGTTCGTCAACCGCTACCTGCAGCGGCCGATGCACTTTTTTGGCACGTTCGGATTTCTGCTTCTTTTTGTTGGGGGGCTCATTAACGTCTATTTGACGATTGAAAAGGTGTTTTACGGGGCTGTGTTGGGTGATCGACCCCTGCTGCTGTTTGGCGTTATGCTGATGGTGCTCGGAGCGCAGATTTTCTCCATCGGATTTCTG
>NZ_JBEPWZ010000349.1:0-2861 GCF_041642155.1 Fodinibius sp. | reverse complement strand
AATCTCTTTTTATGTGGATATTTTTAGTAGAAGATGAAAAGCAGCTTGCCAGTTCCCTTAAACGGGGACTGGAAGAGGAAGGTCATGTGGTGGAAATGATGCATGATGGGGAAGAGGCCGAGCTACAGGGACTGGTTACTGATTATGATCTGGTGATTTTGGACTGGCGGCTGCCCAATCGGGATGGAAAGCAAATTCTGGAGCGTTGGCGCGCGGAAGACCGGACCTTTCCGGTTCTCATGCTGACGGCACTTGGAGATCTCGACCATAAAGTTACTGGATTGGATGCCGGTGCTGACGATTACATGAGTAAGCCTTTTTCATTTGAAGAGCTTCTTGCGCGCATTCGGGCATTGAGCCGGCGTTCATCCGAGATCCATAATAATGAAGTTGTTTCCGTGGGACCAATTGCAGTGGATTCGCGCAAACATTGGGTAAAAGTATGCAATATTGAGCGATCGCTCAGACCCAAGGAGTTTATTCTGTTAGAACTTTTATTGAGCGAGCCGGAAACGGTTTTTTCTAAGACCCAATTGGCAGAGCGGGTATGGGGATCGGCCTATCATGTGAGTGATAATACGATTGAGGCCACAATTTCAACGCTGCGACAGAAGTTGGCCGAGTCATTTGAAGAGTGCGGGAAAATTTTTTTAAAAGACCACTCCCAGGTAATTGAAACCATACGAGGCGCGGGATATCGACTTAACAGCGAGCTAATCAACAAATATGAGTAGGATTGTGAGCAGGGTAACTGGTTTTTTCGATCGACTGTCTATCTCTAAAAAACTGGCATTTTGGTATGGGTTGAGCTTGTTTATCATGTTAAGTGCTTTTGGCTATTTTTTATATGAATCATTTCATCAATCGATTCATCATAACTATGATCGTCATTTGCGGTTCGAGGCTGAACAGCTGCTCCCGCACATCAATACGGCCGGGGATACGCTTTCCATTGACTTGTCAGGCTATAGTCGTAATGCCGCGCTCAAGAGCGGGGTAGAATACGGAACCTATGTGCGACTATATAACCGGGAAGGACAACTCATTTATAGGAGCCCGAACTTTACCGGTGTCGATCAGCCTTTGGAAACCGATATCCCCGAAGCTGCGGAAGAGTATTCGCTCAGCAGCCAGTGGCAAGAGCTTCCGACACGGACGCTGTTTTACCCTATTATTGAAAACGAGGACGAGATCAATGGATGGTTGGAAGTCACCGGATTCGAATGGACCCTGCATGAAGAACTGAGTCGGTTCAGGCGATATCTGCTGGTTCTGATTGCAATAAGTGTGGCTTTTTCGATCCTCGGAGGATACTGGCTGTCCCGAAGGGCGTTGTCCCCTGTGTCTTCCATTATCGATGCTGCCAAATCGATCACAGCCACAGATATGGACAAGCGCATACCCGTGAATTACCAGGTTCGAGACGAGCTCACCGATCTGGCCGAAACTTTTAATATGATGCTTAACCGTCTGCAAAAAGGTTTTGAGCGGGAAAAACGCTTCACCTCTGATGCGGCCCACGAGCTGATGACGCCGCTCTCATCCATGCGAAGCGACGCGGAAATCATGCTGCGGAAACCCCGTTCAAAAGAGGAGTATCAGGAAACCATCCAGCGGATGTTAACAGAAACCCGCCGTATGAGCGAGATGGTGCATCTGTTGCTCCAGCTGTCTCGGGTGGAGTCTGTACATCGATTGGAGGCTGAACGCATAAATATCAGTCAGATCACTGAGGCGGTAACTGCCGGGTACCAGCAAAAGGCTCGGGCTAAAGATATTGCTATGAAAGTAGATATTACCCCGGAGTTACAAATTCGTGCCCATGGAGCTTATATCGAGGAGGTCATAAATAATCTCTTGGAAAATGCGTTGAAATATACCCCTGAAGGAGGAAGAGTGGATCTGCAGGTGCAGCGATCCAGTGGAAAAGCAGTAATCCATTTAAGTGATACGGGCATTGGATTTGATCAGGAAACAAAAAGACATCTGTTTGAGCGTTTTTACCGCGCGGATCAGCGGGAGGTTCAACAGTGTCCCGGCAGTGGGCTGGGATTGCCCTTGGTGAAAGCAATTGTCGAGCTGTATGAGGGAAAGATTCGGGCGTATAGCGATGGGCAGGGGGAGGGGAGTACATTTGTAGTTGAATTGCCATTGGTATAAGAACCAAAAAGTTAACCGGGCTTTGTGGCCTCTATCTTTTTGACAATTCCACCGGATGTTAAGTCGCGGGCGGTTTCTATATCCCATCCTGCCTTTTTAACGTTTGAGACCGTTCTGCGGGCTATATGTACGCCACTCAGGTAATGGATGGGGCTATCCAGTTTTTCCATTGCGGAAGCTAACACCGGGGGATTAGCACGCATGTGTTCCAGCATATGAAGAGTGCCTCCGGGCTTGGTGACGCGCAGAGCTTCTTTTAATCCCAGGATGGGATCAGGAACCGAGCAAAATACGAAGGTGGCTACCGCAGCGTCAAAATGGTTGTCGGGAAAGTCCATGTCCTGAGCATCCATCTCTTTAAGCGAGATACGGTCTTGCTGATTTTTATCCAACAATTGTTTTGCCCGTTTTAGCATACCCGGGGAAAGGTCAATTCCTGTTAACGCAATATTATCGGGATAATAGGGGATATTCTTGCCCGTTCCCACTCCGATTTCAAGAACCTTCGGTCCCGTTATCTGATTCCAAAGTTGTTTTCGCCAGCGACTAAAAAGAAACCGTTCCAGGGGCCATTCCATAATGTTATAGAAAGGAGCAATCAGATCGTACCGGCTACGCGTATGTTGTTTTCCTCTCTGGGCCATATGGCAGTTTAAATTTGTCAGAATCAGCTGTCACGGATTGTGACCGTTCTCGATAAT
>NZ_JBEPWZ010000348.1:0-2870 GCF_041642155.1 Fodinibius sp. | reverse complement strand
CAAAGAAATTAACTCTTTACCCAGGCGAAGAAAAATGGCAGCGGAAACGTACTCCGGTGTGTCAAGCATACTATCCGGTATGTTAAGCATAGTATTATGACCCTCAACTCCGCAGACGGGCAAAATTCTCGGTATGTCCGGCACTTTCATAATTTTTGGCCTCAAATATGGAGATAAATTTATCGGTATCATAAAGTTACAACAATACGCCATACCTCTTTGTGAGAAATCCAGGATAGATCGTACGTGAAAGAATATAAGCATTCATCCACTGTCCGTTAAATGAAATTTACTGCTTGTGGATGCCATTATTTATCTCCCGCTCTGTCTCCCCGCCCGCCTTTCTCCCACCGGTTTTTATACACCACCCCGGAACGTAACTGCATATCAGCGGGTTTTGAAAAGCCGGGATTTTTGGTCAATATCAAAGCCTGAGCACATTCATAACCGCAGGAAATATAGCGTATGCGAGGATTTTGAATGCGCAAAAATACAGAGATTGGCCCAAAGAACGGTATTGAAAAGCCCGCTGCCAATCATTTTATCTTTAGGAAATTTTCTCTACTTTCATTTTGCTGTCTCAGGATAACAACTGTTTTATACAGTATTCGCGGGAGCCTCCCGGCTTGGATTCATTTCATCCGACCGGCAGCTGATTGCCAGGACAGCCCCAGGTCATCCCTGACTTCGGACATCAGGCGGATCAGATACGTGGCCGGGGGACGTTTTTCCCTATTATTTTAGACAGAAGTCATATTTCACTTTTCAGATTATCAGATTAGACGAACCATCGCATGAAAAAACCTTCATACCAACAGGACCTGTTCCCCCACTGGTCGGAAATTCCCATCCGGTTCCGGGACCTGGATCCCCTCAACCATGTCAACAACGCCCTGTTCAATACCTATTACGAGGAGGCACGCATCGAGTTCATCCGGCAGGTCCCCGCTTTTGCCGATCAGCTCCAGGAGGGCTTCAGTTTTGTCCTGGCCAATATCACCATCGATTACATTTACCCGGCTGAATACCCGGGCAGCCTGCTCATCGGCTCTGGCATCAAAAAGATGGGCAACTCCAGTATTTCAAGCATTCAGGCGATCTACCTGGCAGAGGATAAAAAACTGGTTTCCGTGGCTGAAGCCCACGGCGTGTGGTTTGACCTCGAACAACAGAAGCCGAGCCGCCTCCCTGAATTAGAGAATGCCGATCAATTTCTCGTGAGCGGTTAGATACACATCCTTGAGTTAACGGATTAATGTAGTATCATCCTGTTCGAGCGTTTATTCTGTGCTGCGGGGATGTCAATCCCTAAAATGGCCGCCCGGCAGTCCGGCCCAATGCAGTCCCCTGATGTTTTCCTCAAAAGCCAAATTTAATGGTTATTTTCTCTGTATATAGCTCTCACAATCACTAAAGACCCATTGTAGTATGGACAAAAGCACGCAATACAAGATGTTTAATGATCCCATTCACGGATTCATTACGGTCCCCAAGGGCATTATCCTGGATTTAATCGATCATCCCTACGTCCAGCGGCTGCGCCGAATCAAGCAGATGGGCCTGGGGTATCTCGTATTTCCGGCGGCGGAACATTCCCGCTTCTCCCACGCCCTCGGCGCCATGGAGCTGGCCCAGCGCATCCTCAACAATCTCCGCGAAAAAGATACGACCATCAGTCCCGCTGAATTCGAAGGCACATTGATCGCCGTGCTGCTGCATGATGTGGGGCACGGTCCGCTCTCCCACACGCTCGAATTCAACCTGATTCAAGATTTTCATCACGAAATGATGACCCTCGCCATTATGCGTAAACTCAACAAGGAGATGAATGGTGCGCTGAATCTGGCCATTAAAATTTTTACCGATCAATACCCCAAAAAACCTTTTTTAAACCAGCTTATCTCCTCGCAGTTGGACATTGACCGGCTGGATTACCTGAAGCGCGACAGCGTCTTTACCTCCGTTTATGAAGGGTCGGTGGGTATCGAGCGCATCCTCAAAACCATGCGGGTATACAAAGGCAATATCGTGATCGAAAAGAAAGGTATCTATGCCATAGAAAATTACATCCTGGCCCGGCGACTGATGTATATGCAGGTCTACCTGCACAAGACCGTTTTAAGTGCCGACAAGCTGCTTCGAAATATTTTCAAGCGCGTGCGCGAACTCATTGCTTCCGGGGACGTCTTGTACCAGGCCTCCCCCTCCCTGCAATTCTTCCTGGAAAATCGTCCCACGGCCACCAAAGGAATCTCCCGCCGGGTGCTTGAACAATATCTTCAGCTCGATGACAACGACGTCTATCAAAGCATTAAATACTGGCAATATGCCGATGATCCCATCCTCGCCGAACTCTGCCAGCGGTTCCAGTCGCGCTCCCTGTTCCGCACCACCTTCCTGGATGGCACCCCGACTGCCAAGCTCAGGGAAAAGATCAGGAGCAAAACACAACATACCCTGAAAGCCCAGGGACTTCCCCACGATGAGTCCGCCGCTCGGTATTTTTACTCTTTTGACGAAAGCTACAGCGAGGCCTACCGCTATGAAAATGAGGGAATATGGATTTTGGAAGAAAAGGATAAAGCCGTAGAATTTTCCAAAGCCGCCGACACGCAAAACATCATTGCCCTCACCGAGCCTGTCGTCAAACCTTATGTGGTGCACCTGAAGGCCTTTGATGTGAAACGGTGATACCTAACATATTAATATCCACACCATCCCACTCCTCCTCCCCCTCTCCTCACGGCACCCCTACGACGGACCGGCTGCTGGCGTTGCAGGCGAAAAGCTCAGCAGTTGGTAAATAAAATGCGCATTGGATAACAGAACAAGAAGCTGATGGTTTTTCAAAGGTCTCTGAATGAAACATT
>NZ_JBEPWZ010000347.1:0-2898 GCF_041642155.1 Fodinibius sp. | reverse complement strand
TTCGATGTATCAAAAATAACATTTGTAATCCCCGTAGTTTTCTATATTTTTACGATTTAATTTTAAACTTTTTACAAAACGCTGTGATTGTTGCAATCCCCAAAGAAACGGCTGAGCATGAAAAACGTGTAGCCCTTGTCCCGGAAACCGTTAGTAAGCTTACGGACATGGGAGTGGATGTTGTCATTGAAAAGGATGCCGGCCTTGCTTCAAACTACCTCAATGATGCCTATCGGGAAGCCGGAGCAACGATTAAAGATAATCGTGCCGAACTATTCGCTTCCGCTGACCTCCTCATAAGTATTCAGACGCCCCCCGCAGAGGATCTCAAGCGCCTGCCGGAAGGGAGCGTCCTTATCTGCTTTTTGTGGGCCCTGCAGAACAACGATACGGTTGAACTGCTCAAATCAGGCGGTATTACGGCCCTGGGCATGGACGCCGTGCCCCGCATTTCACGTGCACAAAATATGGATGCGCTCTCATCAATGAGCTCCATTGCCGGTTATAAGTCAGCGCTGATCGGTGCTAATGAACTGGACCGCTACCTGCCTATGATGATGACGGCCGCAGGAACAATTGCCCCGGGCAAGGTACTGGTGCTGGGTGCGGGGGTAGCGGGACTTCAAGCCATTGCCACCGCCAAGCGCCTGGGGGCGGTGGTGGAAGCCTTTGATATTCGTCCCGCAGTCAAAGAACAGGTCGAAAGCCTCGGGGCCACGTTTGTGGAAGTGCCCGACCTGGATGAAGAATCGGAAACCGAGGGGGGGTATGCCAAAGAGTTGGCGGAAGACGAGCAGGAACGTCAGCGGCAGGTCATCCACGAGCACGCCAAAAAATCGGACATCATTATTACCACCGCTTTAATTCCGGGCAAACCGGCTCCGCTGCTGATAACCAAGGAAATGGTTCACGACATGCACGCCGGCTCGGTGGTAGTTGACCTGGCTGCGGAACAGGGCGGTAATTGCGAGCTTACCGAAGCGGGAGAAACGACCCTTGTAAATGAAGTCAAAGTCATTGGACCCTTGAATATCCCGAGCATGCTGGCCTACCACGCCAGTAAGCTCTACTCCAAAAACATGTGGGCCCTCCTGGACCACCTGCTGGAAGAGGGAGAACCCCACTTCGATTTTGAAGACGAAATCACACTTAATACGACCATCACACACCAGGGCGAGATTATCAGTCCGATGCTGAAAGAAAATTAAAAGTTTAGAATTAGGAATGAGGAGTTTCTGAAAGTTGCTTTCAATTCCTAATTCGTCATTCCTAATTCCATAACTGTATATCAACATACATCGAATAATATGTCAGGTCTTATATTCAATCTTTTTATTTTTGTGTTAGCTTCCTTTATAGGATTCGAACTCATATCCAAAGTGCCGCCCACCCTGCACACCCCGTTGATGTCGGGAGCAAACGCCATTTCGGGTATCACCATTATCGGCGCTGTTGTGGTAGCGGGACAGGTAGAAAGTGAAATTGCTCAAATTATTGGGTTTTGTGCTATTGTATTCGCAACCATCAACGTAGTCGGCGGTTTCATGGTCACCGATCGCATGCTTGAAATGTTTAAGAAAAAAGATTGAAATAAATAATGAGTCACTTTTTACCTTCCGGCATTCAGAATATGTTACCCGATATTATTCAACTTGTCTACCTCCTGGCGACCGGTATCTTTATTATCGGCATCAAACGCCTGGGATCACCGGCAACGGCGCGCTCCGGCAACCAGCTGGCCGCCCTGGGGATGTTTATCGGTATTATAGTCACGCTTTTCGACCAGCAGATTATCAGCTTTGATTATATCATCGGCGGCATCCTTCTCGGATCCGCCATCGGTGCTTTTGCCGCCAAGAAAGTTGAGATGACCGCCATGCCTGAAATGGTGGCGATCTTTAACGGTTTCGGGGGTGGTGCTTCCGCACTTGTGGCCTGGGGAGAACTCAGGCGGGTAGCCGACCCGACCATACTTGCGGGACAGGACCTGGTCACGACGGGACTTAGTATCCTGATCGGTTCCATCACGTTCACCGGCAGCTTCATCGCTTTCGGCAAGCTCAAAGGGTTCATCAGCGGCAATCCGGTTACCTTTCCCGGACAAAATTTCTTCAATGCACTACTTACCCTCGTCAGTTTGGTACTGGTCGGCTGGCTGGCCTTTGACCCGGCGAATCAACTGATCTTCTGGATCCTCTTCGGCATAGCCCTGCTGCTGGGTATGCTGACGGTTCTGCCTATTGGCGGAGCTGACATGCCGGTGGTTATTTCATTGCTCAACTCGTATTCCGGACTGGCGGCTTCGATGGCGGGATTTGTAATCAATAACAACCTGCTGATCATCAGTGGTGCGCTGGTGGGGGCGGCCGGGCTCATTCTCACCAACATTATGTGCAAAGCGATGAACCGTACGCTCGGCAACGTGCTTTTCGGGGCATTTGGCGGCGACAACGGCGACAGCGGCGGTCCGGCTGCAGACACCGATAAGACGGTTCGCGAAACGACGGCTGAGGATGTCGCCCTGCAATGTGCTTATGCCGACAAGGTGATAATCACGCCGGGCTATGGATTAGCTGTGGCCCAGGCCCAACACGTACTCAAAGAGGTGGTGGATAAACTCGAAAAGAAAGGCGTGGAAGTGAAATACGGGATTCACCCGGTAGCGGGACGTATGCCCGGCCATATGAACGTATTGCTGGCTGAAGCGGATGTGCCGTATGATCAGCTCTATGACATGGATCAGGTCAACCCCGAGTTTAAGACCACGGACGTGGTGCTTATTATCGGTGCCAACGATGTGGTTAATCCGGCTGCCAAGACGTCCAAGGGCAGTCCTATTTACGGCATGCCTATCCTGGATGTGGATGAAGCGAAACGTACGATTGTCTTCAAACGGAG
>NZ_JBEPWZ010000346.1:0-2899 GCF_041642155.1 Fodinibius sp. | reverse complement strand
ACTTCAATACGGTTATTTCCACGGCTTTTGACAATGGAGATGTCGAAGAATTTGATGCGCCGGGTACCTTTACCTATGAAGTGGTCCGCCCGCAGCGGCTGAAAGGGGGGCTTACCTACAGCCATCCCGCAGGGCTGACCTTGTCGGCGGCGGCCGAAGGCGTGTTTTATTCGGATGCCGAGTATGATGAAGAGGGAATCACCGATGTGGAAATTGATATTAACAATAATATTCGCTCAAATTTCAGCGATGTGGTCAATTTCCGCGGGGGAGTGGAATATGAGGTAAATAATCAACTTACCCCGCGCATCGGGTATGCCTATTTTGCCAGTCCCACGGAGAGCTTCGATCGCAGCCGGCAGATGGTAAGCGGCGGTTTCAGCGCCCGGTTCAACCGGAGCATGAGTTTTAACCTTGGAATCCAATACAGTTTTTGGGAGGATGAGAATCTGTTATACGATTATGAAGATCCCGCCACCGGTGATATATTCGGGGAATGGGCCGGGGAAGAGGTCAGCCGCCTGCACGTGATGGCGGGGTTCAAGGTATCGCTGTAGGGAAGCCCTGTAGGACTTAATAAAAATCTACTGCGAGTCGGTCGAATGCGGCGGGATTCCGAGCTCTTTTTCGTTAACCAGGTCTACCATTTGCCCAGAAGACTCCAGAATAGGGCTCAAATCGTCGGGTCCTTCCCGTGTTCTCTAAGTCCGGCTTCCAGGTAGAGGACAGCTGGATATAGCGGGTAAAATTAAAAGGCGAACGTGTCATAGCGTATCACGTGAAAAGGTGATGAAAGGGAAACATTCGGGAATGTGGGAGTCCCAAACCCCATGGGAGCTCCATGTCCAGCCCCCGGAGTCATCGGCCGGAGGAGCCTCATTGTAGGGATTAAACCGCGAAAAATCAATACGCCAGGTGTCTTTATCACGAGGAGGAAGCGGCCGATGGTCTGCTTTGGCCAGCCATTTCATACCGTCCCAGGGGAAAGCCAGTTCCACCGTCCATCCCCGGTCACGATCACTATTGTCATTCAACGTTCCGTCAACATAAACGCCGCTTTGCAAGCCGGGGAAGTAAAAGTCCCAGGAGCCCAGTCGCAATCCTCTGGGATGAGTATCAAAGCCCACGCCATTAAATTTCTTAACCAGCGGATTTGAACGCTGAAAAGCCGGGTTAGCATTAAAGCCACCGTCTTCATAGGCCTCCTCCCAGATAAAAAAGGCTTCGTAGCGGGTCCCCAGGGTATTGATCTCGAATTCATAATAGGCATCTTTGCCGGCAATAAACACTTCGGCATTATTCTCCTGGTAAAGGGGGGCGTTTCGTTCCGTCATCGAACCCTGCACAAACGGTTCCTCATGCCAGAATGCAACGTACAGGTTTTGGTCATCCCACAGCACTGCTGCACGGGTCTCGTGGATAGTTTCAGCACCGGAGACAAGGTCAACAAATCGGGGAGAGCGGGTTACCTTGTTCCATATTTTTTCGTCAAGCTGTCCATCTATGGTTGGAGCAGCCGGCGTATAGTAGGCCGTATAACGTTTGATAGAATCCCGGTTGCAGGGGAAAGGCCATTCCTCCGTAACCTGTTCTTCGAAGTTGGAAGAGGCAGCGGCAGCGGTGTGTTTCGAATCGCTGCTGTCCGAGCGATTTTGTAATGGGAGTGGAAATGGGAGGTGCTTTTTTGTTATGGCCCTCTGCTGATTCAATACAGGCGACTCCTGTTTCAGCTTATTAGCTGGTCCGTCACAGATATTCACAGGGTCGGTATGCCCGTTTAAAAAGGAGCCCGTTGATAGCATGATAAGCAGGCCTGTCAAATAAAAAGGTCTCATTTCAAATACTGGTTTTAAAATTTTGATGGATGAATGATATGATACGGATGGTTACCCTGTTCAATAAACGTTATAATGCAGGTAATTTGATGTCGAGATTCAGACCTGACCGTTATAGCATCGAAAAAATGCAGGTGTCCCATTATTCGGAGTCGATCTTAACCATTATCATTTCGAGTGGTTTACTGCGGGACCGTCTTTACCTCCTTTTTGTTCTGATATGCGATGCATCCGCACGTTCAAATAATAAAGAAAATAAGATACTAAGCAATAAGAAAGGAAGATTGTGCAGGGGCTAAAACCGTCCTTTATCTTTTGTTAGTGCACGACAATCCCTTATCTTGGCACAGTAATAGTAACCCAAAGGATATGGCCGTGGATAAATCTATTCGTATTGCATCGGGACAGGGATTCTGGGGTGATTTGCCTGATGCGCCCGTCGACCAGGTTCGGGGGGGACCTATCGACTACCTGGTGATGGATTACCTGGCAGAGGTGACCATGTCGATCCTGCAGAAGCAGAAAATGCGGGATCCAAGCCACGGGTACGCCCGCGATTTTGTAGGCGTGGTCCGCGAGGTGCTGCCGGATATAGCAGAAAAGGGTATAAAAGTGATCTCCAATGCCGGAGGGGTTAACCCGGATGCCTGCAAAGACCGGGTTCTTGAAGCTATGGAAGAGCAGAACATTGAGGGACTTAAGGTGGCGGTGGTGGATGGAGACGATATCCTGGATGATATCGACGATCTCCTTGCCGCCGGTCACGCGTTGAACAATATAGATACCGGCCGGCCTGTGTCCGAGGTCAAAGACCGGTTGCTAAGCGCCAACGTCTACCTCGGATGCCGGACTGTGGTCGAAGCACTCCGCAGGGGAGCGGATATTGTTATTACAGGCCGGGTAATCGATGCGGGATTAGCCCTGGCAGCGATGGTTTATGAGTTCGGCTGGTCTCTCGAGGATCCCGATAAGATGTCGGCGGGTATCGTGGCGGGACACCTGATCGAGTGTGGCGCCCAGGTTTCGGGGGGGAATTTTACGGACTGGGAGCAGGTGGAAAATTT
>NZ_JBEPWZ010000345.1:0-2909 GCF_041642155.1 Fodinibius sp. | reverse complement strand
AATCTTTGCCCAAAATTAAAAAGGCAGTTTAAATTAGCTCAAATATCAAAGCTCCCGAACATCTGTAACTCTTTATCAGTCAGAGGCTTATCGGGTAGTACGCCTGGGAGGATTCGAACCCCCAGCCTCCTGATCCGTAATCAGGTGCTCTATCCAGTTGAGCTACAGGCGCATCGAAATGAGAAACCAAAGATACGGTACTTTGGGAACCGAGGCAAACGGGATTGTCAAGAAAAATCATATCCTTTGACAGTATGCCCTGTCCCATGAAAACCATATCATTCATTTGATAGTCCGCCTTGCTAAAGCCATATCGGGCATAGAACTTACCATTAACTTTTTTAGCTTTCTTCCGTATATATTATATAATCTTAATTAAACGTAGGTTCGACATAAGGACTCGCCAATAACATAACCGTCACCGCGAAGAGGCGTTTTTTATTCTCGCGGCCTTATTAATGAGGTCAACATTAATGAGGTTAACATGGCGATCTATTCACTTGATATCTCGACAGTCTACGGATATTGCCCTGGATTGCTCCCGAAGGTTGCTGAATCCCTTGCAATGACCGTTAGTCATATCGAACTGAGGTTAATTCAGGAAGATAAAACAAAGCAGATGGCAAGGGATCAGTATCCTTAAACCAAAACAGATCAAAACCAAGATAGAGGCATGTATTATGATGAAATCAAAGTTAGTGACAGCCACGGCGTTGTGTGCAACCGTGCTTTTTTCGGGATGGGGGTGCGCGTCATTTCAAAAAGCGGCCAGCAATAATCAGCAGGACGGTACGCAGCAGGAAGCGTCCGAAGCGTACGACGACCTCATTAAGGATGCCGAACCATACGAGGGATACTTCGACCTGTATCAAAAGGACAGCGACCTCTATCTTTCGGTCCCCGACGAGAAGCTTAACGAGCCATTTCTTATGAACTTTGAGCTGGCCCGGGGGATCGGTGCTTCCGGCCTGTACGGGGGGACGATGTTGAATATTTTCGAGGGACTAATGGTATCTTTTGAAAAGCACGAGGGAAAAATATTTCTGGTCCGCCATCCCCACAGGTACAAGGCCATTGATGGGTCTCCGGAAGCGAAAGCCGTAGATCTTACCTACGGGGATTCGGTGGTGGAAATGGCGGAAATCAAAGCGTTTAATGCGGACAGCTCTCGCATGCTGATCAATGTGTACGATTGGTTTGTCGGTGATATATCGGGCATCTCTACGCGCGTGGAGCAGGCCGTGGGAGAGAACGGGCAACCGGGGCAGGCCAGCTTTGACAAGGATCGGTCGCACCTGGAGAACATCCAGAGCTTCCCGGGGAATGTGAACATACAGGCGAGGCTTACGTTTAAAAATTCGGGAGAGCATGCCCCGCGGACGGTGGCAGATGGACGCTATATCCCCCTTTCGCTGTTTTATACGATGGTGAAGCTGCCGGAGGAGCCGATGACCCCCCGGAAGGCGGACGACCGCACGGGTTATTTTATGACGGTCCATAAGGATTTTACCGACGACAATGAGACGTTTTTCCAGCGGTATGTCAACCGCTGGCGCCTGGAGTGCGGTAAGAAGTCCGTCGAGGACAACCTGTGTACGCCCCAAAAGCCGATAACCTATTATATCGATCACACGGTGCCGGAAGAGTATCGCGAGCCAATGATGGCCGGCGTTGAGGCCTGGTCCAGGGCGTTTGAAGCGGCGGGATTCCGTAATGCGGTACAGGCAAAGATACTGCCGGACACCGTAATGGCGGAGGACATCCGGTACCCTACGCTTCGCTGGAATACCTCGGACGAGCCCGGATACGGTGCTATCGGTCCCTCGGTGGTCGACCCGCGAACCGGGGAAATCCTGGATGCGGATATTCTGTTCGAGGCCAACATGTTATTGGGCAGCAAGGAGCAATATCGCCAGATGGTGGAGCCTAGAACCGCTATAGATGAAATTTTCAATGTCTCGGATGAGGAGCTGGCGCTGATAAGCCGCGGCGTCAAAACGAGCTCTTTTTATACGGAGATGAATACCCAGTTTGACCTGGTGCAGAGCCTGCTTATTGCTGAGGGCCAAATAGAGCCGGGGGAACCGGCGCAAGAGGAATTTGTGAACCAGATGCTAAAGTGGGTTACGATGCATGAAGTGGGACATACGCTCGGACTCCGCCACAATTTCCGGTCGTCGGTCGACACACCGCTGGACAGGCTCTATGACAGGGAGTGGACGGAAGATCATGGCGTATTCAGTTCGGTCATGGAGTATCCTTCGGTCAACCTCAGCCCGGAGGGACAATCCGGCAATGGCTATTACTATAACCCGGGCGTGGGCTCCTATGATCGCTGGGTGGTTTCGTACGGGTATACGCCCGATGATGCAGAGGCCCGGGAAATTGCCCGTCAGGCGGCCTCGGAGGGACATGCTTATGGTACGGATGAAGATGCGCGCGGGCCGGGAGCCATCGATCCCCATGTAAATGTCTACGACCTGGGCTCGGATCCGCTGGAGTGGGGGAAGGGCCGCGCGGAGCTGCTGCAGTCGATGATACCGGATATCGCGGATATCGCTTTGGAGGATAATGAAGCCTATTATGAAGCGACGGACCTGTTCCAGAGCTACCTGTACCAATATGCCCGGACCCTGACGCCGGCGGTCAAGTATATCGGCGGGCAGCATCAGTATCGCGATCACGTGGGAGATCCCGGGGGACGCAAACCATTTGTTCCGGTGAGCCGGAAGAAGCAGCAGGAAGCGCTGGACATGATCATAACGTCGGCTTTCAACCCGGATGCGGTGGTCCTGCCGAGGGAGA
This sequence comes from Fodinibius sp., assembly GCF_041642155.1. NCBI lineage: Bacteria > Pseudomonadati > Balneolota > Balneolia > Balneolales > Balneolaceae > Fodinibius > Fodinibius sp. The sequence goes on along the minus strand of NZ_JBEPWZ010000345.1, from coordinate 104 downwards.
TATACCAGCAGATGGGCGCTAATCGCTGGAGCCACTGGGGCCATGAAAATACGTACGGGGGACGCGTGGACTACCCACTGCACAGAACGCTTTCGGGGATCCAG
>NZ_JBEPWZ010000344.1:0-2917 GCF_041642155.1 Fodinibius sp. | reverse complement strand
TATCGTTAGCCGTTGGTACCACTATTAATTATTCGAGGCCTTTGCAAAACCGTTGGTTTGCCCCATCTCTACATTTTCGCAATTTCAAAATCCTCACCTGTAGTCTATACACTGCGGTTTCGAAATCACTCAGGCGTTGCTGTTGAACAAAACCCCTGGTTTTTCAAAGGCTTCTATTCTACAATAAAGAAAAATAAGCGGTTTATTATTTTATATCCGTTTAACGGCCTTCCGGCTAATATAGAAGGCTTCTAAGAATTTAAAAAGTTTGCCATTCTTTCGAAATTGTAGCACATTATATCAGTACCCAGTTTTCGGGTAATACAACTTACAGACATTTAAATAAGGGGATCATTATGTTACCTTTTGCAGAAATAAAATTTGCGTCAGTATCTGCAGCCGTTCCCGATCAAGATGATGGAACCTCTTCAGATGACGACGAAGACAGCAGAGGTCCGTAAATTTCTACATAGTCAATCAATATTCGAACCATATTACTGCTGAAATAAACAACACGGAAATATAGTAGCCTGCGTAACAAAAGGCAGTGCCGAGAGTCCGTGAACGAAAAGCAGTGCATCCTCGACTGCCGCCGGAATAATTTCGAATAAATATACTCCACACCCAGGCTTTTTACCAGCTATTCCACCGTTGGCTCGCTTCCCATCTACTCCTTGAACATTGAATTAACAAACAGCTCGCGGTCGAAGACCTGCAGGTCTTCGATATCCTCGCCCACGCCGATATATTTAACCGGCACATCCAGCTCATTGGAAACACCGATCACGATGCCTCCTTTGGCCGTACCATCCAGCTTGGTCAGGACCAGCCCGGTGATATCCACAAAATCGGTAAACGCCTGCGCCTGCTGCATTGCATTCTGCCCGGTCGAGGCATCGAGAACCAGCAGTACCTCATGGGGAGCGTTATCGACGACTTTTCCCATCACACGCTTGATTTTGGCCAGCTCTTCCATCAGCGACTTTTTATTGTGAAGACGTCCCGCAGTATCAACCAGCGCGATATCGGCTCCTTTTGCTTTCGCAGATTCCACCGTATCATAGGCCACCGCCGCGGGGTCGGCGTTTTGTCCCTGCTGGATAATAGGCACGCCGGCGCGTTCGCTCCAGATTTTGAGCTGGTCTACGGCCGCCGCCCGAAACGTATCGGCCGCTCCCAGCATCACCTTTTTGCCAGCCACTTTGTAAAGATGGGCCAGCTTGCCGATCGTTGTGGTTTTCCCGACCCCGTTGACGCCCACGATCATCACGATATGAGGTTTATGCGGAAATTCGGCGTCAAATTCAGCCGGTTTATCGGGCGCATGATCCTTGAGCAGCGCAATAATTTCCTCCCGAAGGATCTTTTGCAGCTCACTGCTGTTCAGATAGCTGTCTTCGGCTACCCTCGTTTCGATCCGGTCAATAATTTCCAGGGTGGTTTTGACTCCAACATCCGAGGTAATCAGAATTTCTTCGAGATCATCCAGCACCTCGGCATCCACGGTTGTTTTACCTGCAATCGCTTTGCCAATCTTTTTCATGATGCCGGACCGGCTCTTTTCAACGCCTTTCTCGACCTTTTCTTTTTTCTTGAGACCTATTTTTTCTAAAAAACCCATACGATTGTTCTGTTATGAAGACCACCGCCTAAAAACACCCTTTTCAGAAATGTTTTCACGGTGAATAATGATTTAGTTAAATTTCACGCCTTTGCGTATTTCATTGAAACGGTGAAGATAATCAAAGAAGGAGAAAATCATAAGGGCTAACGAATTGCCCATCAGCACCAAATGAACGGACTCGGCCTCCGGGTAGAAAAACACCGACAACCAGTACAAGCCCAGGGCATTCACACTTACCTTTCCCGACATTTCGGCCATAGCCACTTTCCCGCGCAGTTTTCGAATATAGAGCGAGCCCCCCATGATGACCGCGTCACGAACTATTTCAATAACAAAAAACCACAGCGGAATAAGATTGATATAAACAGCATACAAAAACAGGAGGAACGCACAAAATTTGTCAGCTACCGGATCGAGAATTTTCCCCCACTCTGAAATCTGGTTGGTCTGTCGTGCAACATAGCCATCCAGGTAATCGGAAATAATGCCATAGAACACCAGCAGCGTAATTGCCCATGTAATTTCCCGGCCATTGGTATAATGCAGGTAAACAATCGGGATAGCCACCAGGATGCGGGAAACGGAGATTAGGTTCGACCAGGTGAACAGGACCTGTTTAACATCCACCTCCCGCCGGTCTATATTCTGCAATTCAGCCAATAGAAACCCAATTCTTTGTTATACTTACGCTTTAATTACCAAAGATACATAAAATTCTTGCTATGAACGATACGCATAAACTTATTGAACAGACCCTTTCCTCGAAAGAGGTTTTTAACGGACGCCTGCTGCACGTATACTTTGACGAGGTAAGCCTGCCCGACGAATCCACCTCCACCCGCGAATGGATTAAGCATCCCGGCGCCTCGGCCGTACTTCCCGTATTCGGAAATGGCGACGTTATGCTGGTACGCCAGTTCCGGTACCCGATGTCGCAGATTTTTTATGAAGTCCCCGCCGGTAAAATAGATCCGGATGAAGAAGCCGGTTCGACAGCCCGGCGCGAGCTGAAAGAGGAAGCGGGACTCACATGCAGCCATTTTCAATATATAGGGCAATTTTACCCGGGTATTGGTTATTCGGATGAACTAATTCACCTGTACACGGCCTGGGATATCGAATCTTTTGATCAGCAGGTTGATGAAGATGAATTTTTATTGAAAGAGCGGATCCCCTTTCGGGAAGCCGTGGATATGGTGCACTCGGGCGAAATATCCGACGGAAAATCGATGGTAACACTCCTGCGAGCCTGGCACTGGTGGGAGCGGGAAGGGCCGTTCGTAGTCCGGTAAA
>NZ_JBEPWZ010000343.1:0-2941 GCF_041642155.1 Fodinibius sp. | reverse complement strand
TGGAATCGGCCAGTACCACCCCCTCGATCTTATTGGAAATGGCTTGCAGCACTTCCATATCGGGACCAACGAGACTGAGGTCGATGCCGCTTCCAAAACCGCCGAAGTCTCCTCCGGCACCCCGAATGGTGACGTCCACCCCGGGCGCCTGAAGCTGCTGCCGGAGACCGGCTGAAAATTGATTGGTACTTATCTCGCGCTCTTCTGCGTCCACCAGGGTTACGGTAATCTGCCCGGTATTGGTTCGGGTCCTGAATCCACGCTGACCAATTTGAGTGACAACGGATTCCACCTCTTTCTTTTCCCGGATCTGGTTGCTGAAATCACGCAACACCCGGGCGGTCCGGACCAGCTTGGTGCCGGAAGGAAGATCTACACTGATGGATGCGCTTCCGGTATCCGATTGTGGTAAAAATTCAAACTGAAGGGTGTTGTAAAGCAGGTAGGAGCCCCCCAAAATCACCCCGACAAACAGAAGGACCATCCACTTTCGAAACATGATCCACCGCAGGGAGTCGGCATACCACTGTTCAAGTTTCTTTAGGCTTTCGGTTGCGCCGCTTGTTTTTTGAAAATGAGTGCTATCCAAAAAAAGCAGCGAAAGTACCGGTACGAGGATGATGGAGGAGAAAAAGGAGATGGCAATAGAAATACTGATGGTAAGAGCAAATTCTGAGAAAAATTGTGCCTGCATACCTGAAAGACCGATAATGGGTACAAAAACACCCAGTGTGGTGAGCGTTGCCCCGAGGAGTGCACCGACCACTTCATTGGTTCCCTCCAGAGCGGCCTGCATGTTATCAATGTTCTCTTCGAGTTTGCGTGCAATGCTTTCCGAGACCACAATAGCATTGTCAACCAGAAGACCGATGGCCAGGGCCAGGGCCGTAATCGTCAGGATATTGAGCGTCAGTCCCGCCGCGTGCATCGCCGCAAAACTGGCCGTTACGGAGACGGGGATCGTCGCAGCGACCACCAGGGCGATCCGCCAGCCGCCCATAAAGATCAGCAGAATGATAATGACGACCACTAAGGCCGCAAGAGCCGACTGGGTCAGGTTCGAGATTGAATTTTCGATATTTTCTCCGTCATCGGTAAGTACCTGCAGACTCACCCCGGGGGGCAGGTTCGCGTTGATGGCGGAGAGCCGATCCTTGACGGCATTGACGACGTCGAGCGTATTGGCGTCCGATTTTTTTTGGACTTCTACCGATACGCTGTTTTTCCCGTTGATTTCAACAAGTGTGGTTATTTCGGCAAAGCTGTCTTCTACCGTTGCCACATCTTTAATGCGGATAGGAATGCCCTCGTCCGTGACTTTTATAATCGTTTGCTTAATCTCCTCTACACCCGGATACATTGATTGGGCGCGGACGCTGTAGCTGTTCTGCCCGGTCCTGATATCCCCGACGGGCACCTGTATATTGTTCGATTGCAGGGCGGCCTCGATGTCTGAGGGTACCAGCCGGTGCTGGGCCAGCGACATGGGCGCCACATTGACAAACACCTTGCGTTCAAGTCCCCCGCGCGTATCTGCCGAAGCGACTCCCTCCAGTCGTTCTATACGGGGTTCGATAAACTCGACTCCCAGCTGGCGGAGCTCATCCAGTCCCCTGTTATCAGTTTCCAGGCTGAGCCGCATAATGGGAAAATTCTCGGGGTCGAACTGGAAGATGACCGGGTCGGCGGCCTCGCGGGGCAATTCATTTCGGATGCGTGAAATCTCTTCACGCACTTTTAGTTCCGTATTACGAATATTGATCCCGCTCTTGAGCCGTAGAATGATGAAAGCACTCCCCTTGCTTATGTTGGATTCCAGGGTTTCGATGCCTTCGATCGATGAGATGGCTCCTTCGATGGGTTCAACGACCAGTTTTTGCATGTCTTCGGGCGCCACATTGCTGTAGCCGGTGGAGACGGCAAGGATCGGTATGTTGAAGGAGGGGTAGAGCGTAACCTTGAGGTTCGACAGAGAAAACATACCGAAGCCAATGACGACCAGTGTAATCATAATCACGGTAATGGGCCGCTTTAAAATACGTTCCGCTACGCTAAATTTCTTCATAGCGTTTTATTGACATTGAAATTGTTGATCGGGTCCTCCTTGTGCACCGAATCAAAGCCGAGCGTTTCAACCATCGTATTAATCAGCTTGTACAGGCAGGGTACCACAAAAAGCATCAGGAGCGTCGACATCGTGAGTCCCCCTATAACGGTTCGGGCCATGGGACTCCAGGTCTCTGATCCGGACCCCAGCTCGAGGGCCAGTGGCACCATCGACAGGATCGTCGTAAAGGCCGTCATCAAAATGGGACGGAGCCGGCGCCCGGCACCTTCCACAATCGCTTCACTGCGTTCCATATCCCGTGCCTGCAGAATTTTAATATAATCAATCATTACAATACCGTTATTGACGACAATACCCGATAGCAAAATAAGTCCCACCATCGAAGTGACACTCACAGACGTACCGGTGACCCACAGCATGAGCAACACGCCGGTCAGTGCCAGGGGGATGGTAAGAATAATAATAAACGGCTCGACCAGGCTCTCAAACTGGGACGCCATCACCATATAGGTGAGAATACCCGCAATCATAAAAGCAATCAGCAAATAGTTAAAGGAAGCTTGCTGATCTTCGGCGGAGCCGGCAATCTCGTAGCGATAACCTTCCGGCCAGCTCATCTGATCAAGCTGCTGCCGGGTATGGTCCGCGGCTTCCTTAAGGTCGATATTTGACAGATCGGCGGAGACTTCGGTGACCCGTTCCTGGTTGATTCGGAGGATGTTCGTGGGACCGTTATAGCGTTCGATACGGGCCAGGTTTGAAAGGGGAGTCCAGCTGCCGTCGGGCGATTCCACCTGCAGGTTGCGAAGATCGCCGGTGGCCGCTTTATCGCGCTGGTGCAGCTGGACCAGCACTTCAAATTCTATCCCCTGA
>NZ_JBEPWZ010000342.1:0-2949 GCF_041642155.1 Fodinibius sp. | reverse complement strand
TTTCTAGCATTCAACATCCTCACATATGCCTTATACGGGGTGGTTTTGAATGCGCTCAAGCTTTGATATTTCCCGATGCTTCGGGACTGGTTTTTCAAGGATTCTGACAAGGTCTTTTTTGAATGTAAAAAATGAAGACTTCGAAATTTGCTGCTGTGCTGCATTGGACTGAAAATGAATGTTGTAGGCAGGAAAGTACCTCTTCACTCGCATTTTCATTCCGCCTTGCCCAAAACAAATTTCTCTGTGAATAATCCAATACAGATTAAGAATAATAAGTTAAATTACAGTAATGTCAGACAATATAAAAAAGTGAAAACAGAAATCAGGAGCGAAAAAAACATACTTCCTGCTTTTAATATTAAACTTCCTGCCCGGGACCAATAATTTGACGTTCCCCGCGTTGGTTAAAGCAAATACGGCGCTCCGGGGACAACCGGCTTTGCTTGTGGATATATCTTGAGCGTATATAGGGTGCCAATATGTTATGAACTGACTATGGCTAATAACTATGGTCTTTTATGATCCGTCTTTATACGTTATTATTAATCACTTGTAAATCACTGGTCATAAAACGGTACAAGGAATAATTGATAGCCTTTGGAAGACGGGTTTCGGATTTTTACCCACTGGCTCCCTCTTGTTGTATTTTTAAGTAAGTCAAGCAGGTACATGCAGAAAGGGAGCCGGACGCCATGGGTTAACGATCATGAAAAGGAGCTGCACAGGTGTTAAATTTAAGAAGATTATTTCTTACGGGAGTGTTGCTGTGCAGTTGGTGTCTTTCTGTGGAGGCACAACAGACGGGTGGTTCATCTTCCTATGATGATGAGGAAAGGCCTCTACAGGTATGGGATTTGGATATAGAGGGTAATGAAAGTTTTTCGAATATCATAATCCGGGATCAGATTGCCACGGAAGCGTTTACGTTTTGGGACAAGATGAAGTTCTGGAAGCGCGGGGGACACAATCTTAGCGAAATAACCATTCAAAAGGATGTCATCCGCATCCGCAACTACTACAACCGGCGTGGCTTTCCACATGTGCAGGTAGACTACCGTATAGAAGATGGAAACAAATCCTGGAAAAAACACGTGATTTTTACCGTCAATGAAAAGGCTCCCATCCGGATTAGCGAAGTCAATTATGATTTTACCGGTGACGACCGTCACCGGAAGATAGTAACGGACAGCCGTGACTTTGCTCGTGTCCGCAGACAAAGTGAATTCCGGGAGGGAGAGCGATACGAAACCATAAAGGAGCCGGAAGTGGTGGGCAGTTATGAACAGCTGCTCAAAAACAAGGGCTTTGCATATGCCGAAGTTGCTGTCAGTGCCGAGGTTGATACCATACGACTCGCTGCCGATCTGACTATTCACTGTTCGCTGGGTCCCATGACCTATTTTGATACGATCTCGGTTGCGGGCGACAGCACCGTCAGTGCCGGTTACATTATTCGTGAGTCGGGATTAAAAAAGGGACAACAGTATAGCATCAATGCATTGCAGGAGGCACAGCGCGAGATTTTCAACCATCACCTTTTTCGCTTTGCCACCATTAATATCCCTGAACAGCCCCGGGATTCGACGCTGGATTTGGATATGCAGATTCGCGAGAATTCCCTGCGTACCGTCCAGACGCTGGCGGGTTTTGGAACGGACGAGTACCTGCGGGGACAGGTAAGCTGGATCCACCGCAACGCCTTTGGCTACGGACACCAATTTACCAGCACTGCGAAAGCGTCGTTTATTGAACAGACGCTCAATTTTGATTATCTGATTCCGTATGTATACAATACGAGAAGCAGCGTCGTCATTTCTCCTTTTGTCCAGCATTTGCTGGAAGACAATTACGAGCTTTCCCGCCTGGGCCTCACGAACAGTTTTATCTATCGCTATAGCCAAAATATGACCGGCTCCGTGTCGTACCAGTTTACCAGGAACAGTGAACTCTCACAGCAGCTGGATGAAAATTTGCCCGACACGACCCAAAACTATAATCTTTCTTCCATCCAGTTAAGCGGTTATTATAACCAGTCATTAGACCGGCGGGGACAGGAAGGGTGGGCCATTCAGCCCTATATCGAGATATCCGGATTTTTGGGTTCCTCGACTTTTGAATTTCAAAAGTTTTCGCTCGATGTTCGCCGGTACACGCCCCTTACGGAAACCACAACACTGGCTACACGTCTGCAGGGGGGGAAGCTGTTTGCCACCCGGGAAGATTCCCTGCCCAATAATATACGTTATTACCTCGGGGGCACCAGTTCCATTCGGGGCTGGGGACGTTATCAACTGGGGCCGAAGCGTGTGGTGACCGACACCCTGAAGAATGACAGCGGCGAAATTGTATCCGACAGCACTGCCTTTAGCCGGTATATACCCGCGGGGGGACGTACATTTTTTGCTTTTAACCTGGAATTAAGACAGGATATCGACGCCCTGATTAACGGTTTCGGGCTTACCGCTTTTCTGGATGGGGGACAGGTATGGCGGAAGGATCCGGATTTTGAGCACAGGCCCCTGCAATTTAGCGTCGGCGGTGGCGTTCGTTATAATTCGCCCATCGGACCGGTGCGGCTCGATGTGGGCTATAAGGTGAACCCTTCCGATGCGGATCTCAACAGGTTTCGGGGACGTGATTTCGGAAATGCATGGGATCGCATAGGAATTCATATTAGCGTGGGACAGGCATTTTGATGAGTACGATTAAAGAAACAAATCAAACATCTAAAAAGAAGTCGCGGCGAAAATGGCCGTGGGTGATCCTGCTTTGTATTCTTGTGATTATAGGAGGGGCGCGTCTGGCCCTGATGACGGGGATAGCCGGGAACTGGGCCCGAAATATGATTGTGGATGCGGCGAACGACCAGTTGGTCCCCCAGCTTTCTATCGAAAGCCTGTCGGGGGACCTGTGGCATGGGGTTACACTGACCGGTATCGCGCTAAC
>NZ_JBEPWZ010000341.1:0-2951 GCF_041642155.1 Fodinibius sp. | reverse complement strand
TCTTCGTGTCAAAGGTTTCGGTGATATCAAAGACCAAATCCGGTTCAAAAGGTCGATCCTGCATATAGTGAAGGATGTGCGACGGCCTCCAGCGCTGCTGCGGACGATCGTGCTCATCAATGGTTTCTATCTTGGGTAATCCGCTGTAAAAAAGCGCATCCAGCGCCAGCCGGGTGCCTTGTCCGTGATCCGGATGCCGGTCCGACGGTGCACCCACCAGGCAGATATGGGGCTGGTATTCCCGGATCTTTTGTATGATCCTGAGCTGGTTGTCCCGGTTGTTCCGGATGTCGGTATCGGCAATACCGAGGTTTTCCCGTACTTTCAGGGCCACCATATCCGCCGCGGCCGCGGCTTCCTCCATCCGTTTTTCCGGGGTACCCCGGGTGCCCATCTCGCCCCGCGTAAAGTCAATGACCCCCACCTTTTTACCCTGTTTGGCCAGGGCTGCCAGCGTTCCTCCGCAGCAGAGTTCGGTATCATCCGGGTGGGACGCCAATGCTAAAACATCCAGTTTCATAGTTAATATGTAAATAATATATAGGTTACTGGTTACTTCATGAATCCAAGGCATATAAAATGACATCAAATTCATTCAGATGCAACGATTTGCCCTGGTTCGCGTAAAACGTTTTTTAGAGCTGAAATTAAGTCATAACATTTTGATGACACGATTGCTAACCAATACACGGGAGGGATTTAAGATTTCACTCCGCGCATGGTGGATTAGTAAAACGCTATCCATACGACCCTGTGCATTATTATCGATATGGTTTCATGGTGACCCTCATGAATGAGGTAAGCAACGGCATGGCTTCCCGGATGGAAACAGATCCCGTCATTCCGTGCGGGCAGTTCTGGGGGTATTTATCGGAATGTTCGTTATCGGTATGCTTTCGGGGTACATCATGCCTGTAAAGCTGCACAGCTGGATCCCATCAATAGCCTGAGATATGAGTGAAAGCATTTAATAATGCATCACTTTACTCAGAATTTCCTTAAATTAAGTGCAGCAGAGAAGAAAAAAATCCTAAATCTAAAATCTAGGTCGTTATGAATGAAGAGATCCTTCAAAATCTAAACCGGCGCCTGGACGACGCCCTCGATCACGGGCGGCGCCTGGTAGAAAATGATGAGCTGCCCAAAAGGGCGGAAGAACTCAAAAAACAGACAGAAACACTTATCCGAAAACACCCTATAAAAAGCGTAGCGGCAGGATTGTTTGCCGGTTATGTGTTAGGTAAACTATTAAGTTCCGACGACTAATCATGAAATCAAACAAAACCACAGACCCGGTGGGAGAGAGGCTTCGCAGTATAACATCAGATCTCAAGCGTTATGCTGAAAAACGCATTGAGCTGATCGTGCTGCGCTTGGGAGAATCTTTTTCCAAGTGGATAGCCATATCCGTCCAGCGTTCTGCAGGAGCTGTTTTAGTGCTTGTTGGCTTCTGTTTTTTATTTGTTGCTTTGGCCATCTACCTTGATTATTTGCTGGGTATCCCGGGCTTGGGCTTTGTGATTGTTTCCATTCCGCTATTTATTCTGGGTACATTATTTATTTATTTAAAACCTGATCGATTATTTGAGGAGCTACAGGAACTCTTTGAAAATGAAGTTATAGATGCGATTGAACAGAATGGCAAGGCTCAACCCCGGCAACTCGAAGGCCCTGAAATTGAATCATCATTGAATAAGGAACGGTAAACTATTATGGCAATGGAAAAAAAAGATAAACTGGAACAGAAAAAAAGAGAGCTGGAGGCCGAGCTCGACAGTATACAGCATGAGCTTGATGACTCCATCGACCGGGTTCGGAGCGAGGTATCCGACAAGCTGGATCCCAAATCCTTTATCCGGGAGCACCCGCTGCCAGTGGTGGGAGGAGCGCTTCTACTTGGTTTTCTGCTGGGACATAAGGACCGTCATTCGTCCGGCTCTTCCTCCGCTTCGGATGGTAAGTTTACCAATACGCTGCTGTATGAGTTAAAACGACTGGCAACCAAGAAAGCCCTTTCATTTGCAACCGACTTTATGGAACAGAAGATTGATAAAAAGGCAGGCCGGCATTTCGGGGCCTCCAACGGTACTACAGAAGAACAACAGTAGGTTTTTGTCAAGTCTGAGAATAAGAAGTTACGCGATTATTAGTAAGGGGTGAAGTTGAGGTTAAGGCTCAAAGCCAAGGTTGACCAAGAAGGAAGTGGCTGCATCTTTTTACGTGTCCCCCTAAGATCTGTTGCAATCCCCCCAGAGAATGGTTTTTTCAGTATATAGGAAAAACAGCTTTTTCAATTTAGCAGTGATGGTCGTTTTTGATTTTTTTACATAAAAAGATCTTTTCGCAGTGTAACTATTTTTATAATAGTTCGTGTAATCACAAGGAATAAACACAACCAAATATTGCTATGAATATGCGTAAAGGGATTCTCTTACTCCTCATCGGCTTTAGCCTGTCGGCTGCTTTGCAAGCCCAAAATACACAAGATATCAGGAATATTTCCCTCGAAGATGCCATCGATATCGCTCTCGAAAACAATAGCCAGCTCAAAATAGCAGAGAACGACGTGGAACTTGCCGAAAACCAGGTGCGCAGTGAAAAAGCCGATTACATTCCATCCCTGAACGCAACGCTGTCAGGTAATAGAAGTATTGGCCGTAATTTCAACCAGGATATAGGTGAAATCGTTACGGAAACTACCAACTCCTTTTTCAGCAGTGCAAATGCCGATCTGCCGATTTTTAGCGGGTTTGAAAATTTACATTCACTCAGGAGCAGCAGGTACGACAAACAATCTATCGAAAAGAATCTTCAACGTGTGCGAGAAAATGTCATTTTCAATACGGCCAGCAACTATCTGCAGTATATTTTGGACCAGCATTTTTTGGAAATTGATCGTGAAAACCTGGAGGCCTCCCGGCAAACACTGCAGCAGGTGCGTGCCCAGGTGG
>NZ_JBEPWZ010000340.1:0-2957 GCF_041642155.1 Fodinibius sp. | reverse complement strand
CCAGTCCCTCGGCTCCCAGTCATACTCGTTATATTCCTCATTCCAGGCATCTTCCTGCATATGCTGAACGACCCCTGCAATATGTCCCTCTCCAAGATGAGTATACTCGCGAGCAAAATTGCGCATTAAATTCGGAAGTAGCAGGCTGGCGTTCGCCGACTCGGGGCTCACTCCATTCGGGTTGATATTGGTTTTTGTCAGATCCTCATCGCAGCTGACAAAAAAGCCGGCTATGATCATCAGTACTAACCATTTGCTAAAGGTACTTGTCATATTCATAATATTATGGCTCTTCGTTAAAAGTTAATATCTACGTTAAATCCGAGTGACATGGAGTGGGGAAGTACATTTTGCCACTCCAGTCCTTGCCGGAACATCATGCTGGTATCTCCCTGTTGAGAGGCCTGGGCCGTAAATGCTCGCTCTGGATCAATGCCGATACCAGCCGCTGTCCAAAGCAGCAGGTTCCGGGCATAAACCGAAACCCTCAGACTTTCCACCGCAGGTACCGATGGGATATCGTATCCCAGAGTGATATCCCTCAATTTTACAAAGGATGCATCAAAGGTTACCTGCTGGTTAAAACTCCAGGGATACAACGTCGTTATCGGTCTGTAATTGGTTCCTTCTCCCCCGAGATGTTCCACATATTCCCCATCCACTTCCTGAACACCGGGAATGAATCCACCGTCATAACCGGGAGCACCTTCATCGACATAGTAGCCGCCTGTTTCCTCAGTGTATCCTCCGACTCTTGGGAAATTACCATTTCGAGGGATGATATAGTGTTCAGGATCCGATTTCATGAGCTCAATCAATTCTTCCGTATCGTATAGACCACCCGGTATCATATTGTCCATCTGTCTCTGCGACTTCCAGTCCGATTCGCCATAGCGATAGGTAAAGGAGATGAAGTCGCCGCCGATACGCCAGTCTATATTGGCACTCAGCGTAAAACGTTTGTATGAGAGGGATGTCTGAGCTCCAAGAATGCCCCGTGGATTGAAATTCCCGACTTTAATCCGGTCATCCGGGTCAGACAGTTCCTGCCAGTAACCATTACTACCGAGTATAGGCCAGTTGTGATATTCAGAAGAGGGATCATCCACCTTTGCATACCCGCTGCTGTAGAGGTTTCCAATCTCTTCGCCTACTTCCGTGTAAGCACCTCCCCCGTTAGCCCCCCATAATTGCAGCCGGTCAATCTCGTCATCGAGCTCAACCAGGGTCGTACGATTTCTGGTAAAGTTAACCTGGAAATCCCACATCCAGTCCTGAGTACGGACGGGCGTAGCTCCAAAACTGAGCTCCCATCCTTTACTCTCTATGATACCTGCATTAATCAATTTGCTGGTGGCACCGGAAGAGGCCGGTGTATTTACATTCAGTATCTGATTCTTGTTTTCAACCGTATAATAGGTTCCCTCAAATCTCAGCCGGTTATCAAAAAGAGCCAGGTCCATCCCCCCTTCCACAGATGTAGCAATTTCAGGTTTTAAATCGGGATTGAGCAGGGTCGTAGGCATCGATATGGACGGCAAATCGAATCCCGGCAGGTTGCCCACTCCCAGCGAAGGCTCGAGCTGGTACGGATCCGCGTCATTCCCTACCTGAGCCCAGCCACCTCTCAGTTTCAGCATGGATACCTCATCGGGCAGCTGCAGGGTCTCCTGGGCCAGCCAGCTGACGGAAGCAGACGGGTAGAAATAGGAACGGTTATCGGCAGGAAGCGTACTGGACCAGTCGTTCCGGGCGGTCAGGTCGAGATAAAGCTGATCTTTAAACCCGATGGATCCCGTGGCGTACAAACTGTAAATCTTTTTCTCGGACGTACTGTTGTTAACGGACAATACATCCGAAGGTATATTTGATATGCGATACAGGTTCGGAACTTCCAGGCCCCTGTTATTATTGCTGGTTCCGGTATGTATGTTTTTCGAGGTTTCGATCATGTAATTTCCACCGCCCGAAACACTGAAATCAAAATCTTCCAGCCTGGTCTCGTAGGTAACGAGAAAATCGGTATTTATCTCTTCGCCCCCGAGTTCGTTATAAAAGTATCCCCCCTGTTCCATCCCGGTATAGCTCCAGGGTATCTTCGTTTCACGTGTTTCGTCTCTGGAATTCAAGGAGAAACGACCGAATGCACTCAATCCGGATAATATTTCCCAGTCCAGCCTTACATTCCCGTATAATCGATCTCGGTCGAACCCATTATTAATACCATAGGCCAGGAAATACGGATTGTCTTTACCCGGATCAAAGGACCGCTGCTGAATGCCTTCAAGGCCTTCCTCCCAATACTGCTCCATATCCCTGATATCCGTGTGCGGTATCGTATAAATAGCCTCTGCCGGATTGGCATTTCTGCTTGCAGTCGATGGCCGGTCATCGGAGCTTGACCGGGAATAATTAATATTTATATCCAAACTCACGTTTGGAGAAATCGATCTAGTATAATTTGAGGAGAACGTATTTCTTTCCAGATTGGAGTTTGGGATCATCCCGTTATGCATCATATTATTAAAGGAAAACCGGTACACAGAGCCTTCGGTGGATCCGCTGAGAGAAATATTATTGGATGTGGTAAAACCGGTTTCCAGGAAATTCTTCATATTATCGGGATAAGACTGCAGCTCCATAGGTATGGGATTCCCGTTTTCATCCAGCGGACTGTTCCACTGCACGGCCTCGTTGCCAACGTCCAGTTCGGGTCCTGCCCAATAGTTCGAGCTCTCATCCAGAAGAGCATTCCGATTACCTGTCGCATACCGATAATGAAAATTGAGAAACTCCATGGGTCGCTCAAAGACATTGCTGCTGCTGAAGGAAACTCTGAGGGGCTGACCCTCTTCTCCATCTTTGGTGGTAATTAATACCACGCCATTAGCCGCACGAGATCCATAGAGGGCAGCGGCGCTCGGACCCTTTAAAACCGTCATATCTTCTATGTCGGC
>NZ_JBEPWZ010000339.1:0-2964 GCF_041642155.1 Fodinibius sp. | reverse complement strand
GACGACGGCGCCACCGTCCCGTTCCTGGCTCGTTATCGCCAGGAGGCGACCGGGGGACTCGATGAAGAGCAGATCCGCAAGGTACGGGATCAGCTGGAGTTCCACCGCACGCTGGAGGACCGTAAAACGACGATTCTCAAAACCATCGATGAACAGGATAAGCTGACCGATGAGCTCAGGGAGCAGATTACCTCCTGCACCGACCTCAATACGCTGGAGGATCTCTACCTCCCGTATAAGCCGAAGCGCCGCACGAAAGGGGACATGGCCAAAGAAAAAGGATTGGAACCCCTGGCTGAGCTCATCTGGGAGCAGGAGATCGAGCAAGGCGATCCCATGGAACATGCCGCAAAATTTGTGGACAAGGAACAGGAAGTGGCTTCCACCGAAGAGGCGATGGAGGGCGCCCTCCATATTGTCGCCGAGTGGGTTAATGAATCGGTGGACGTCCGGGACAAACTGCGGGAGATCTTTCGGGAACACGCCGTGGTAAAAACGGAAAAGAATCCCGCTGTGAAAAAACGCACGAATTTTGAGGATTACTACGAGTTCTCAGCCAAGGTCAAATACCTGAAACCCTATCAAATTCTGGCAATCAATCGCGGCGAGCGTGAAAATGTGCTTTTCGTAAACGTGGATCTGTGGGATGAAGTCACCCTGGAGAATATTGACGACATCGTCATAACCAATGACATGAGTATTTTTGTCCCCCTCCTGCAGGATGCCGTGGAGGATGCCTACAAACGGCTGCTCTTCCCGTCGCTGGAGCGAGAGCTGCGCAGCGACCTCACGGAGCGGGCCGACGCGCACGCGATTGAAACGTTTGCCACGAACCTTTCCAGTCTACTGATGCAGCCGCCGCTGGACCATAAGGTCGTGATGGGCATCGATCCCGCATACCGGTCCGGCTGCAAGGTTGCGGTCGTGGACGAAACCGGGAAGTACCTGGAGGGTACCACCACTTACCCGACTCCTCCTCAAAACAAGGTGACCGAAGCCGAGGAGGTCTTCGACAGACTCATCGACCAATACGGCGTCAATCTCATTGCCATTGGCAACGGGACCGCCAGCCGCGAGACCGAGCAGATTGTTGCCAACTTTATTCAGAAGCGAAAAAAGAAACATCCCCGGGAGGAACTGAATTATCTGATTGTAAATGAAGCCGGGGCTTCGGTGTACTCGGCCTCCAAAGTAGCCGCCGAGGAGTTCCCGGATCTGGAAGCGGCCCAGCGCGGCAACATTTCCATTGCACGGAGAGTACAGGACCCGCTGGCCGAACTGGTGAAGATCGATCCCAAATCGATCGGGGTTGGATTGTACCAGCATGACGTCAACCAAAACCAGCTGGCGCAGTCCGTCGACGATGTAGTGGAAAGCTGCGTAAACAAGGTAGGCGTAAATTTGAATACGGCCAGCGCGCCGCTGCTCTCGCACATCTCCGGGCTGACCCGGCGCGTGGCTAAAAACATTGTAAAGCAACGCGAAACTGAAGGCATCTTTTTCAGCCGCGAGCAGATCAAAGAAATCAACGGCGTGGGTAATTTTCGCTTCCAGCAGTCCGCCGGATTCATGCGGATCCCAGAGTCGGAAAACCCGCTGGACAATACCGCCATTCACCCGGAAAGTTATGCCGCGGCAGAAAAGCTCTGCAACCTCTTTGACATCGATCTCGAAAACATGAACCAGCAGCAGGATACGGTTGCTGAAAAACTTTCCGGCATCGATAAAGAGCAGGTCGCGAAGCAGCTGGATGTGGGCATTCCGACGCTGGATCTGATCATTGAAAACCTGCAGAAACCGGGACGCGATCCGCGGGAGTCTTTGCCCAAGCCGGTACTCCGGGATGACCTCATGAAGATGGAAGATCTCAGTACCGGACAGGTCGTAGAAGGGACCGTTCGTAACGTGGTTGACTTCGGAGCCTTTATCGATATCGGGGTCAAACATGACGGCCTGTTGCACATCTCAAACATGGCCGACCGAAAGGTTGAAGATCCTCACGATATCGTCTCGGTTGGAGATATTGTCAAAGTCGAAATTGTTTCTCTCGACCTTGAACGCGGTCGCATAGGTCTCTCGATCAATTAACTTTTTCGGAATAAATATCACGCTGACTTCACCACTTCTTTTCTCCTTCCAGGTCGTTGACTAAATCCGGTTAACGACCTTTTTTTACTCCTGTCTCCCAACAATTACCGCTCGAGCCATTCTAAAAATCACTGTTTACTTAACATATATTTTATATATTATTCTTAATTCATTGCCTTACAGTAGGTTAATAACTTATATTATGCCATGAATAATTGTCGGGACAGTCATTATATTTAAAAACCTAAATTATTTAGGCAGAAATCACGCCACATGATTATCGCATCCCCCACTTAACTATATTCTCGTAACCTATTGATATTCTTATAGTTATACCATCACACCAACTAAACATATTATGCCATCCCGTTTTACTGATAAATTTAGCCTTATTTTTTTAGGTCCCGCACAGAAAGTGTATTTGGTCAATATAAAAATACACATGATATAATTAATATAAATCATTGATACAAAACTAGTTACAAAATTTTTAATCTATGAAAAATACTTCTTGACGCATTTATTTTTAATGCTTTTTAATGAGTTACGGGAACCAAACCACTCGTATTTTATATTATATCCATAACATAATGGGAACCAAATAGTTAACCTATTTCAGCATCGTCATACGCTCTTCTCTGTGTCAAATTGCCAGTCCCCACTCCACTGTCGGATTTCCACCCTATTTTCGTCCCCCTCTCCTGTTTTTGATAACAATAAACGGCTGTTATCTTCTTACGATCTTTCTTCTTTACTTTTTTCTCCGGGACACCCTACCGGTTTTACCCACTCACCTGTTCTTTCCAAAAACCGATGCACCTGTCTTCCGACCAAAAAATCTCTCACATTGCCACACGGTTTTCGATAATTTCCACC
>NZ_JBEPWZ010000338.1:0-3000 GCF_041642155.1 Fodinibius sp. | reverse complement strand
TCGAGGATCTCCACGCCGCCCAGCTGACGGGCCACCTTGTGCAGGATGATCGCCGTTCGTTTCCACGAGAGCGGGTCTTTGATCCCGCTGCCGATATGGGCATGCAATCCCTTGATCGACAGCTCCAACTCCCGGGCCAGCCCGGCCACCTCTTCAATCTCAAAGCGGGGGATGCCGAATTTGGAATGCATCCCTCCCGTCTTCACGTGCTTGTGGTGTCCGTGTCCGTGTCCCGGATCGATCCGCAAAAACAGCTCCTCCCCCCTGAACAGTCCCGGCCACTGCTGCAGCGGGTAGATGTTATCCAGCGTCACGTTGATCCCCATTTCGAGAGCCTCCTCATACTCCGACCTGGGGGCGAAGTTCGGGGTAAAGAGAACCTCTTTTCGATCGATGTCGGGAAACAACTCGAGCACCCGGCGCACTTCGCCGATGGAGACACACTCAAAGCCGAGCCCCCGTTCGCGGAATGTGCGAAGCACCTCCGGATGGGCATTGGCCTTCATCGCGTACAGGACGTAGTCCACCGGACCGATCCCCTGGATCAGGTCGGCATACTTTTTCAGCGTCTCCGTGTCGTAGACGTAGCAGGGACCCGAATCGGCTGCGAGGTCCAGCAGCTGCTGCCGGCGCTCCTCCCACCAGAGGGACTGCTCCCGGCCATCCGTCTCCCGGTCGCCCATCAGCTCCGGCCAGGTGGGGCCGAAGGACTGCTGGTTTCCGGATTGCGAGATAATATGATCGTGCAGCTGGCGCACCAGCCGGTCGGCCTGCTCATTTTCCACCACAAATGTAAAATTCAGATCATTGGCCGCCTGGTTCACCAGGTACACCTTCTGCTCTTCAAACACCTCGAACGCCCCGCCCAGCTGGTGCAGGATCGTCCGAATACGCCGCCCCAGCAGGCTGACCGCCGAGACGGATTCGATAACCTCCACCCGGCACAGCGCGGAGAGGTCCTCCACAAACGATTCCCGTATATCGTGAAAATGGGAATTGAGTCCCGGATCCAGCGAGACCGTGACATTGGATTCCGAGGTGGAAATGAGGTCGATGGACAGGCCGTACTGTTTGAAGACCTCGAAAGCTTCCGCCAGGAAACCGACCTGCTGCCACATGCCCAGCGACTCCATGCTGATGAGAATCACATTCTTGCGCACGGCGATGGTCTTGACGAGCGCCTCGTCGTCGGAGGCCTCATCGGAAATAACCGTACCGGACAGTTCCGGGCGGTGCGTGCATCGCACGTGAATCGGGATGTTGTGCTTCCGCGCCGGCATGATGCTGCGGGGGTGCAGCACCTCTGCCCCGTTGGTTGCAATTTCCTGGGCCTCTTTATAGCTCAGGTGGTTCAGCAGCCGCGCAGAGGGCACGTTCTGCGGGTTGGCGGAAAACAAGCCCGGCACATCCGTCCATATCTCCAGTCGCTCTGCCCCGATCTTGGCAGCATAATAAGCGGCCGACACATCCGACCCGCCCCGTCCCAATACGACCGTCTCACCATCCGCATCGCTGCCGATAAATCCCTGCGTCACCACAAGGCCCCCGGCCTCGTTCAACCGCTTCAGCACCGACCCGTCAAAGTCCGTTTCGCTTACCGCCGACAGGATCAGCGAACGTTCGCTCACATTCTTCAGGGCGCTGGTCCGTATACACTCCCGGCTGTCGATCCACGTCCCCTCCCCCAGCTCGCGGCGCACATAGGCCGCGCCCAGCCGGGTTGCCATCAACTCTCCCATCGCCAACAGCCGCGCCTGCACCCGGTAGCTGGCCTCCCCGATCAGCTCGATGCCCCTGACGATATGTTCCAACTCGTCGAAATCTTCTTTTAACAGCTCATCGACCGGGAGGTCCAGGGCTTTACCCAGCTGATAGTGTCGCTCTTTGACCTGCTCCACCAGGTCACCCGTCGTATTGCGGGGAGCGCGTTCAATGATCTCTTCCAAACTGTCGGAAATCCCACTTAACGCGGAGTGTACCACACAGACGCAGTAGCCGTCGTCTCTGCGCTCCCTGATCACCGACAGGATATTCTGCCAGCTTTCAACCGTCGAGACGCTGGTCCCCCCGAACTTAAGTACGATCCATTTTCTTCCTGTATCTTCTTCAGACATCGTGCTGTTTTATCTTCTTAGGTAATGGTTTTATTTATCTATTGTATCTGTAATCCGTTGTGCGGCTGTGCTACCGGCCACCGGGAGCAGGCTGTTGTCAGCCGCCTTCCCTTACAGGTCTTGCGAACATGAATCCTGCCTGCTGAAAAGCTATTTAGATGGAAAACAACCGCCCAGTGTGTTAGGTATATAGTGTAAGATCTCTCCACGCCAGTGCGTGATTCGGTAGCGCAAAATATAAGACATCTGGCGGGGTTTTTTTAAAATATTTTAATGTTCCATTTTTTTACAGCGATGTAATCCCTTGCCCCTTTTGGCTTGATCCAAAAGGGGCATAAAAAATCAAGGCTGAGAAAACTCAGCGCCCGGCCGAATTTCCAGAATGAGCGGTAAAAAACAGTGGTCGGCCACCGTGCATGTTTCCCCTTTTATTTACACCTTATGGAATTAGAGCACTGGAATCAATAGAGAGCTTTGACAAATCAGACATTTTGTTCAGCGTCAAGGCCATAGGTGAAAAACGAGATCATATGCTCATATGTTAGGATTTCAACCGACCGATAAGGCCAAAATTGGACAAATGAGCCGTTTCGCAAAGCTCCCTGTTGGATAGCACATCAGACACCTAAGTCTGTCTCACGGTTACCAGGAAAACTGATATGAATTAAATTAAAATTAAGATGACGACTGGCATGTAATCATAACCGCATACCGCGTTAACTTTATTGGACATAAATAGCACATCAATATAAATATTAATGACCGATTCAGGAGGACTATGAAGCTAAAAAGAATCATTGTTGCGTTGGGACTGCTGGGAGCCTTTCTCTTGTCAGCCGGACAAGCGGGCTTCGCACAATCACTTGACAATTTCGAAGAAAAAGTA
>NZ_JBEPWZ010000337.1:0-3018 GCF_041642155.1 Fodinibius sp. | reverse complement strand
ACTTATTTTTTAAAAAAAATGCAAGAGAAAATTCCGACGCTTCCCAAAAAGATCCTTTTCGGGAAGAATATGAGAATATCATTCGCCCATTACTATGATCCCGTGATGCCCTTTAAACCGCTAAAGTACAGGACCGCCTGTCGTATTCACGAAGGTCATTCTGAGGTAGAACTCAAAGACGCACTAAGACACAACCACGGGCCCGTCACATTCCCGGACGACCCATTATCTTATCCCTGCTTTTCATCCAGTCGCTGCTGGACCAGCGCTTCAAATTCCTCGTAGGTTTTGGGGAGCGGGTCCACTTCCTCCCCGTCAATAAAGAAGGTGGGTGTCGAATTTACCCCGCGGTCTTCGCCCTCTTCTTTCTGTGACATCACCGTCTGCTGGGTTTCAGCGGCGTTCAGATCATCGGTAAACTGGTCCATATCCAGGCCGATCTCACGCGCATAATTAACGAACTCCATCGCCGGGTTCGAGGAAGTCGACCAGCGTTCCTGGTTTTCAAAAATCATGGAGTGCATCTGATAGAACTTATCCTGATTCTTTGCCGCCTGGGCTGCCCGCGCTGCCAGCGCCGCATAACGGTGACTGCTCAACGGGAAAAAGCGCAAGTTCACCTGCAGCTGATCTCCCATATTCTGCTCCAGTTTTTCAACGATGGGATGAAAATAGGCGCAAGCGGGACACTGGTAATCGCTGTACTCGGTAATGACCACTTGATCCGGGTCATCCGAAGTCATGGTCTGGGCATCGGAATCGGAATTTTGGCAGCTTACCATAAAGAAAGCGGCCAGCAGTGTCAGCAGTATATTCTTGCTTTTTACAATCATGATGTTCAGAATGCTTGTTTGAATTTAAATGCCAGAGGGCTTTGAAAACCAGGGATTTTGGTCAATACCAAGGCCTGAGCGCATTCAAAACCACCCGTATAAGGCATATGTGAGGATATTGAATGCGCGAAAATACAGCCCTTGGCCAAAAAGAACGGTTTGGCCAAGCTCCCTGCTAATATAACCCGAGTTTTGGCAAGAGAAAAACCAAAAGTTCAGAATAATAACGACGGACCCGTTTCCTATTCTCGACCTCCTCGCACCTGGCCGCCTCGTCCAGGGAGAAATCCCCTTTTGTTGTTCAGCGGCTCCCGGCCTCCTCGATCATCTCCAGCCGCTTTTGTTTAAACTCATCGCCCTGCCGCCAGCTTTGCATCTCCCCCGCGTTGATCATGCGGTAGCCCGCATCGAAAAACAGCCGCACATCGCGCACCATGCCGCTGAGATCCCAGTACTCGTTGATCTCGTCATGAACCGTGTGGTAATTGGCATCCTGGAGACTGTCCACGGTAGCCCCGTAGCCTTCCGGTTTGTCGATAAATTCCGTGCCGGCGTTGGGAAAGATGGCCGGGATGCCTTTCTTCGCCAGCTCAAAATGGTCAGACCGGTAAAAATACCCGCGATCGGGATGCGGGTCCGGTTTCACCTCCACATTCTTTTCGGCCGCTACTTCTTCAATGAGATCACTGACGGTGTTACGCCGGTATCCTATCAGTACAATATCTTCCGTCTTGCCATAGACGTTCATGCCATCCAGGTTGATGTTGCCCGTAACATTCCCCGGGTGAACGGTGGGATGCTCAGCCCAGTATTTTGCCCCCAGCAGTCCCACCTCTTCAGCGCCTGTAAACAGGAAGAGCACGCTGCGCTTAAGCTGGGGCTGCAGGTTTTGGTACGTACGGGCCAGGTTGAGCACGGCACTGACCCCGGCCGCGTTGTCCAGCGCCCCGTTGTTGATGGAATCTCCCTCCACCGGCTTCGTGGTCCCCAGATGGTCGTGATGGGCGGTAAAGACCACGTACTCCTCTTTAAGGTCGCTGTGGGTTCCTTCAATAACTCCCAGCACATTCTGGGCATGCTGCTGACGGTAGGTTGCCGACAGCTCGAGGCTCAGGGACAACCCCTCGAGCGGTACCGGCTCAAAGGAGCGGTCTTCCGCGGCCTCGAGCTGCGTGTCAAGATCAAGTCCCGCACTCTCGAACAGCGAGGCACTGGCTTCCCTGGTCAGCCAGCCGTTAAATTGGGTCGGCGAATCGTTCATCGACTGATCCCCGCGCAGGTAAAACTGTTCGCGGTCCCACCCGTTGGCGACGACGTTCCAGCCGTACCCGGCGGTGGGCGTGGTATGGATGATGAGCACCCCGGCGGCGCCCATATCGCGGGCTTTCTCGTATTTGTAGTCGTACCGGCCGTAGTACAGGCGGGTCTCCCCCTTAAAAAGATCCGGACTGCTGGCGGGATCGTTGTTCTTGACCACCAGCACTTTGCCCTTTACATCCGCGTCCTTAAAATCATCCCAGTCCTCCTCCGGTGCCTGGATGCCGTATCCCACATAGACCAGTTCCGCTTCGTTGATGCTAATTTTCTCTTCCAGGTTGGCGGGCCACCCCATAAAATTGGTATAATAATCGAAGGTATGGAGGGGCTGGCCCTCCCTGGAGATCGTCATCTGCGCACCCTCATCCGTCTGTTGTCCCAGTAGCGGCACCTCCTGTACATAGCTGCCGCCGGGCATGCCGCCTTCAATGCCGTGCTTTTCAAGATAACTGATGAGATAATCCACCGTTTTTTCCTCACCGGACGTACCCGTACTCCGTCCCCTGAAATCATCCGATGACAATGTCTCAATGGGAGCCCGCAGGCGCTCTTTCGTGATGGTTTCCGCTACCTCGTCAATGGGCGAACGCATGCAGCTCACAACAGCGGCCATCATGATCAATGGAAACAGGGACAAATTTCTCATGGTTTTCTCTTTTTTAATCCTGGTTGTGTTTAGCCGGAACCCCGTAAAGTACAGGCATTTTTCAAGTATTGCCAAGGATGAGCCTCACTTAGCAAAATCTACTGCAAGTCCGTCTAAATCCGGCCGGATTCCGAGTTTTATTTCGGTAAATAGGTCCACTGTTCGCCTTAAAAAGTCTCCAAAACCTGACTCAAATCAGCTGTTTCCCCTGCGCCCTCTAAG
>NZ_JBEPWZ010000336.1:0-3027 GCF_041642155.1 Fodinibius sp. | reverse complement strand
ACAAATCACCCGTGTGCCTGTTTTACCCGACTCGTCAATCTCTTCCCTGTAAAACGATCCTCCTATTATTTCAATTCGGTGGCGCATAATATTGGTGCCGCTCCCTCCATCGCTGTCACTTTTTGCGTTTGACAATCCTACACCGTCATCCGTAATGTTAAGTTTCAATTGATCTCCCTCCTTTAAAACCTTTATTTCCACGTTCTCTGCCTTGCCGTGAATGGCAGCATTTCTTACCGCTTCCTGGATGATGTGATACAGGTTCGTAGCAATCTCTTTATCATTAATTCGTTCAATAATTTCGTCGGCCTGCAGATTGCAGTTCACATCATGCATTTTTCTCAGCTGGCGCACCAGAAGTCTGAGAGCCCGTTTCACCCCCCCCTCCTCTATATCAATGGGGATAATCTCGTGGGTCAGATTTCGGATGCCCGCGATGCCTTCATCGATATTTTCTATAATAGAGTCTATTTCCGAGGACAATTCCAGATCGGTATCCTTTAATTCGGATCTGATCCTGCTGGCCGTAATTTTAATCGACGCCAGGGTCTGGGCCAGATTATCGTGCAGGTAACCTCCAAGATTCCAGCGCTCCGCGATATTGGTTTGCAGTATTTCTTTTTGATACTCATTACAACGCTTGATTTCTTCTTTGAGGCGTTGGTTCGCTTCTTCCAGGAATTGTTTATTCTTCGAACGCTCGCAGGACATTCCAATTATGTTCGAGGCAATCTTTACAAAATTAAGTTCATTCTTTGAGAATGGATGCTTATTTTTCGAATAAATGCCCAGGATGCCATACACTTTATCGGATTCGGTCACTGTCATCGTTATACCGCTCTGTATGTCCATGTGATCAAGAAAAGGTGACAATTTAACCTGGTCTTCTTTTTGATAGTTGGAAATCACTGCCGGACTGCCCTTCTTCAGGGCGTAGCCTGCATCCCATTTCGGATCGGCTTCAAATTGTGTAACCCCCATCTTATCAGGCTCACAGCCGGTAGCTTGAGCCAGCTTCAGGGTATTTTGGTCCGGGTGCCAGGTAAGCAGTAACGCATAATCTGTATCCAATGCCAAACAGACCTGTTGGAGGGCCCGTTCTATGATAGACTCCAGATCATCGACCCCCAGTGCATAGGTCCCCATCCTCGCAAGTGATTCCTGGAGTTTCTGCTGCTGTAATTTTTCCTCAGTCTCTTTAAGCTTGGTGACATCCATGAAGCTAAGTGCCACGCCTTCGACTTTCTCATCGACCGAGCGGTAGGGGCACAAACGCATCATATAGGTGCGGTTATTGACGCTGGACACCAGCTTTTCTACCTCTTTCCTGGTGTCATACACATACTCCAAATCTTTGCCAACTGTATTATAACGGAGTTTGTGAGTCACATGCTTTATGGGGCGGCCTATGTCAGAGGGAATAATGTTAAAAATATCGGAGGCGTTTTCCGTAAATCGCTGGACGCGAAACTCATCGTCCACAAAAAGTATAGCCACTTCCGCAACTTTCATCAGGTTTTTAAGATCATTATTGGCATGCCTTAGTTTTTCTACTTTCCTTTCCAGCTCGCGGTTCACGGATTTGAGCTCATTCTGGCTGGTCTCCAGTTCCTCGGTGGCAGAATGAAGTTCTTCGTTCATCGACTGCAACTCCTCGTTCGACGATCGCAGTTCTTCGTTGGCGGTTTCATATTCTTCCACCGTTCGATGAAGCCGTTCCCGGGTTTGTTGCAGCTCATTTTCTAATCGTTCTATAATTTCAATTTCCTCCTTTGAAATATCGGTAGAGTTAATAACATCGCTTTTAGTGTTACTATCTTCCGCGGGCGTTAATTCTTTAAAGACGACATGTATAAAACTGTCTGGAAATTCGGAGCTCTCGAAACGGTGGACTATTACCTCAATAGTGGTGCGATTTTCTTCTGATCCATAAGAGGTTTTTTTTCGCTTTGTAGCAGTATCTCCGTGTTCTGATTCATACAAAAGGGTTCTTACCACTTCCCGCAGTTCGGGGTTAATCATATCCAGGATATTTGTGCTCGGTTCACCGCCCCCATATTCCAGGTATTGCTGGATACCCTCTGTGGCATGGATCACCTCATAGGTGTCATTGACAATTACACTCTGGGGAGCATACAACCGCAGCAGAAGATCCTGATGAAATTCTTTAATGCTCTTCTTCTCCTGTGGAAACCTTGGCCGGACACGCTGGCCTCTATATCGGTCCTTTTGATATTTCAAAGGTAATTTTGGAACATTTGACCGCGAGTCCGAGTCCACAGGTTTCCGGTATATCCGGTGTTTTTTATCCACGGTGGTAAACAGTCCCGCTGCTTTAAGATCGGATTCTGACAGCCCCAAAAAGAGACCGCCGCCGGGTCGCAGTACGTAATTAAACAGATTAAATACCTCAGTCTGAATTTCTCGTTTGAGGTAAATTAACAGGTTGCGGCAGGCCAGCAGGTCGAGGTCTGAGAAAGGAGGATCTTTAAGTAAATCATGGTGGGCGAACAGGACCATATCCGTAATCTCTGGCTTGAGCTGATACTTGTGTTTCACTTTTGTGAAATAGCGCTCAATCCGGAGTTCGGATACGTCGACCTCTATGGATTCCGGATAAACGCCCCTGCGTGCATACATCAATGCTTCCCTGTTCACATCTGAGGCAAATATCCGAATTTCCGGTGCGTGTTCAATTTGCTGTGCGTATTCATGTAACAACATGGCAATTGAATAGGCTTCCTCCCCCGTGGCACATCCGGGGACCCATACTCTGAGCTGGTCTTCCGGGCCTTTACCTTCAAACAGGCCGGGAACCACTTTCTCATTAAGCTTCTCGAAAGCCTTGGCGTCCCGGAAAAACCTTGTAACGCTGATCAACAGATCCTCGAATAGATGTTCTATTTCATTTGGGTGTTCATCCAAATAATCAATATAACCATCGAGTGTAACGCAGTTGGTAATATACATACGCCGTTCTATGCGGCGCAGAAGCGTTGTTTGTTTATAGTGACTAAAGTTATGGCC
>NZ_JBEPWZ010000335.1:0-3035 GCF_041642155.1 Fodinibius sp. | reverse complement strand
TGCCAATTTGGGAATGGCTTCGGCTTTTCCTTATGGCGACACCAGTCCTTTTCCATGCTGTGGTTATTATCAGCCGACCCAGGATCTTGTAAATTCATTCAGGACTGATGGCAGCGGCCTTCCGATTATTGACGTAAATGACCCGGATCCATATAATAATCAGATGGTCAATAATGATATGGGCGTATCACCGGAAGATGCGTTTCAACCCTATGAGGGGCCGTTGGACCCCCGGCTGGACTGGACCGTTGGCCGAAGAGGAGTGCCCTATTTGGACTGGGGACCTTACCCGGGCATAGCCTGGGCGCGGGAACCCGAGAACTTTGGCCCCTATGGTCCTAAAAAGCACGTCTACTGGGCTGAGCAGCAGGCAGAATACGCGGATCTTAACTCCTGGGCACCGGGATCGGCCATTAATACGTATGTGATCCGCTTTGCAGATGTCTTGCTGCTGGCAGCCGAGGCTGAAGTCGAAGTCGGATCCCTGGAGCAGGCACGTCAGTATGTGAACCGTGTCCGCGCCCGGGCGGCCAACGAAGATGGATGGGTCAGCCTGGATCATAACAGGTCGCAGGCCATCGCTGAGGTCGCTAATGAAAATGAGATGCTCAGCCTTGATGATGTCAGCCAGTTCGACTGGGTGATTCGTGAAGATACGGAATCGACCTTTGTATACCTGGGAGGAGGCTCCGGCAATGCCGGCAATTGGCAGGAATACGAGATTCCCAATTATGATATTGCACAGTATACGTCCGCCCAGTTCAATAACCCGGACTTTGCCCGAGAAGCGGTTCACTTTGAACGCAAGCTTGAATTGGCCATGGAAGGTCATCGCTTTTTTGATCTCGTCCGGTGGGGCGAAGCGGAAGAACAGATGAATGAGTTCTTCCGTTACGAGGGACCGGCGCTGGGCATTCCCACGAGGGACGGGCAGTTTACAGAGGGCAAGAATGAATATTACCCCATCCCGCAAAATCAGATAGATTTGAGTACCGTGGGTGGTGAGCCGGTATTACAGCAAAATCCCGGTTATAATTAAAAAATGGTCATTACGACCGTATCCCAACCTGTTACGTTAGGAAAGAGAGGCAACCATAAGAGGTTGCCTCTCTCTATTTATAGCCTATATTATAGGGTGATCTAACAGAGTCAAACCCAACATTTGAAATGACTGCGCAAACTTTTCAATTAAGAAAGCATAAAATATACCGTGCGTAATATATTATTTCTGGCGGTCCTGTCTGTTCAATTTTGTTTATATATCTCCGCATGTACCCTGGAAAAAGAAGATAAAAGGTTTGAATTGTTGACGACGGATCATACGAATATCAATTTTGAGAACCGTATTACCAATACCAAAGCCTTGAATATCCAAAATTACGGATATTTTTATGATGGCGGCGGCGTAGCCGCCGGGGATATCAATAATGACGGGTTGACTGATATCTATTTTGTCGGCAATGAGCGGGCAAATAAGCTGTATCTGAATAAAGGAGACTTTATGTTTGAAGATATAACAGCTTCAGCAGGGGTTGGTGGAGATACTGAGGGATGGTCTACGGGTGTTACAATGGCTGATGTAAATGGAGATGGTTATCTGGATATGTATGTCAGCCGGGTTAACTATAGCAATAAGTCCGGGGCGAATCAGCTCTTCATTAATAACGGGGATACTACTTTTACGGAAAGTGCATCCGACTACGGCCTTGATTTTGAAGGGTATTCAACACAGGCGGCTTTTTTTGACTACGATGGAGATGGCGACCTGGATCTGTACCTGCTGAATCATTCGTTCCACAGTGAAAATACGAAAGGAAGAGCTGAGCGGCTTCGGGCTGACCGCGATTCCCTGGCAGGCGACCGGCTGTACAGGAATGAGGGAGATACGTTCAGGGATGTAACGGAGCAGTCGGGTATTTACAGCAGTGCTTTGGGGTATGGTCTGGGAATCGCGGTAACGGATATTAACAGGGACGGGTGGCCGGATATCTATATTGGTAATGATTATCATGAAGACGATTATCTCTATATCAATCAGAAAGATGGCACATTCAGGGAAGCGTTGTACGCTTCGGTAGGACATACCAGTAAATCATCAATGGGCAATGATGCGGGGGATTTGAACAATGACGGCAATGTGGATATCATATCGCTGGATATGCTCCCCGAAGATAATGAGGTATTAAGAAGGTCGGGAATTTTGGATTCCTATGAAAGAGTGGGCACCAATCTCCGGTTTGGATTTAATCCACAGTACTCCCATAACACCCTGCAGCTAAACCGGGGAGACCGTCCCGATGGAACGCCTCTCTTTAGTGATATCGGCTTTTCTTCGGGCGTGGCAGCTACGGACTGGAGCTGGTCGGCCCTGATCATGGATATGGATAATGACGGGCTGAAAGATATTTTTATTACAAATGGAATGGTCGGAAGGCCTACCGACATGGACTACAACCAGCTGTTGCAGGAAAAAAGCCGGCAGATCTCGCTGAGTGAAGACATTGCCCAGGAAAATATGGAACTCATTGAGGAGATGCCTCCTGTAAAAATCCCCAATTATGCCTATAAAAATAATGGGGACATAACCTTTAGCAATGAGGCGGAGAGCTGGGGGCTGGATCAGCCGGGTTATTCCAGCGGGGCTGCGTATGCCGACCTGAACAACAACGGCAGGCTGGATCTGGTCGTGAATAACGTCAATATGCCGGCTTTTGTTTACCGGAACACAACCGAGCCATCCGACAGCACCAACTACCTGAAGGTGAAGCTCCGTGGCCGGGGCATGAACAGCTCCGGTATTGGTGCCAAAGTGTTTTTGTATAAGGGTAACCGGGTCTTTTTCCAGGAACAGATGCCGACAAGAGGATTTCAGTCATCAGTTGACCATGTGCTACATATTGGGCTTGGCCCTATCAGAGCGGTTGACTCTTTAAAGGTTATCTGGTCCGATCACTCCTTCGAAACAATGGAGCGTGTTGAGGTAAATCAAATGTTGGAAATCGATCAAAAGAATGCCGGCGGGACATTTGATTACG
>NZ_JBEPWZ010000334.1:0-3036 GCF_041642155.1 Fodinibius sp. | reverse complement strand
CGAGCCCAAAACCAGTGATGCCATTGAGGACGAATTTGCCGGCAAATTCCAGGGAGTCGGTATACAGTTCGATGTTATTGACGACACCATTACCGTCATTACAGCTATTGCCGGGGGACCCAGTGACCAGCTGGGCATCCGATCCGGAGATCGTATTATCGGTATCAATGATAGTACCTCTGTTGGGTTTACCAGAGAACAAGTAGTCAACACGCTGCGCGGACCCAAAGGCTCGGAGGTGGATGTCACCATCAAACGACCCCATGTCAATGAGTTACTGGAATATACCATCACGCGTGACGATATACCCCTTTATACGGTTGACACTTCTTATATGCTGGACGACCAAACGGGTTATGTCAAAATCAACCGCTTCGCGGCAACCACGCATGAAGAATTCATGGAGGCGATGCAGGGATTGGAAGATAAAGGGATGGAACGCATTGTGCTTGACCTCAGGGGTAATCCCGGCGGATACCTGGGACAGGCAATTGCCATTTCAGAAGAGTTTTTCCAAAAAGGTACGAAAATCGTTTCAACGAAAAGCCGTCATACCCGGTTTACCAGCGCCTACTTTTCGCGCCGCGATGGCGAATATAAAGATTTGCCGGTCATTACCCTGGTAAACAAAGGGTCAGCCTCTGCCAGCGAAATCGTAAGCGGGGCCATCCAGGACCATGACCGGGGATTAATTGTAGGACAACGGACGTTTGGCAAAGGTCTGGTTCAGCAGCAATACGAGCTGATCGACTCGAGCAAGATTCGCGTAACAATTTCTAAATATTACACTCCTTCGGGACGCCTTATCCAAAAACCCTATTCCCATAAAGGCGGCGAGGAGTACGCCTACGAAATCTACAAGCGAGAAGCGGATGCCGAGGGGGACGTATCCGAATTTGTTTCGCATATTTCAGATACCCTGAAATTCTCAACCGATGCGGGACGAACGGTCTATGGCGGCGGGGGAATTGTGCCTGACCATATTGTGCAGGAAGATACCTCACAGTCAGCTGCCGTTTTTAATTATATGCAGCGTAAAGGTATCGGATTTGATTATGTGCGGGAGTACCTGGATGATCACGGGGATGCCTTCCGCACGAAGTGGGAAGATGACTATGAGCGTTTCCGCGAGGAATTTGAATGGTCGGAAGAAGATATGAACCGTGTTTACAATATTCTCAAAGAAAACAACATGGTCGTTAGCAACAGCGATACGCTTACCGAACCGGATTTCAAAGCTGATACGTTATACATCCCGGAGGGACACTGGGAAGAGGTTTCCTGGATGTCCGGCGGAGTGATGAAAGCGAGACTGGCTTTACAGGTGTGGGGACAGAAGAAATATTTCCCGGTTATTAATGATGTCTTTGACAATGCCATTGACAAGTCCATGAACATGTGGGACGAGGTAAGGCAGCTGAAAGAATACGCGGCGAGCCATACCGGGATGACTGAAGGGGAACAGTAATACAACCAACCCCCGGGTTCCCGGTCACCGGTACGTTCCCTTTTTTTAATTTGTCGCTGGATTTCCCGCGCTCGGTTTGTGCCTTGGTTTTCCCCCGGGAATCCGGGTCTCGGGCTCCCGGATCCCTGATTCAGGATCTGGGAGCCAGGAGAGTACATACCTGCTGGTTTTTACTCTCTATCCCTCATCCCCACAAAAACCGGCTCATAAACACCACTACAGCCGTTTCAGCGCGAAGCCGGTAAGCGCCCAGGGAGACCAACCGTGCCCCCTCTTCTTTGGCTCTCTCCACTTCTGCGGGCGAAAACCCGCCTTCGGGCCCCACCAGTAGCAACAGCCGATCTTCATCATCCGCAACGGGAGCAACATCGTTCCCCCCTCCAGCGCTGCTCACTTTTTCATGAGCCATCAGGCACCGCACGTCCGAATAACGCTCGATCACTTCATCCACAGAAGAGGAGACCGAAATTTCGGGAAGCCAGCTGCGCAAGCTCTGCTTCATCGCAGAAAGCGCAATGGACTCCAACCGGTCTGTGCGTACATTCTTTTTGATGGTATGTTCACTTCTGAAGAGAGCGATATGACTTGCCCCAAGCTCCACTGCTTTTTCGACCGCAAATTCCAGGCGGTCCCGCTTTTTGATAATGCCCATCCCCAAAATAAGCTCCGGGGCCGGGGCTGTAACATGCTGCCGATCTTCCAGTTTGACCTGCAGGGACTTATGACCACTGATTCGCGCAACCGGTCCCTCATAACGTCCACCCTGTCCGTCTACCACAACCAGCCGGTCGCCCTCCCGCACACGCAATACTTTTGAAGCGTGAGTGGCCTCCTGGCCGGTGAGCTCGGCGAAGTCACTGTGAATCTGAGAGGGAGGCGCATAAAAAATATTCATGAGGGTGGATGTGGTGCAGTTAATAATTATCCGTTTCCTTTACTCCGTAGCGTCAGCAGTTATCTGGGTAGGATTTCCGGGTATAAATTCCGTTTCTCCAGTCTCTAACATAGCTTTGATATAGGGGATGCACAGTCCACAATTAGTGCTGCAAAAATCAATCTCCTGCAATTCGTCAACAGAAGTTATGTTATGTTCCTGGGAATAGCGCTTAATTTCCGCAAACATTCTGTTGTGACAGATGCATCGGTTCACCCTGTAGGAAGCCATAGTACCTATTACTGCTTGAAATGTTTACCCAGTTTTAACTCCTGTCCCTGGTAATTGCTTTTTATATCCTCCCCGTAAATGGTTTCGGGGACTTCAGTATTCGGTTCAAATTTCATGCTGCAGAACGTCTGACCGTCTTCTATCAAAAAAGGCACGTCGTGCGAGCGTACTTCGAGTACGGCGCGTGCCCCCTTGTCCTTGATTCTGCCCCCGAAGCCGCTGTCAAAGAACCCGGCATAGTGCGTGCGAAGCTCGCCCGAACCGGTATCATAAGCGATCATCTCGGCAGCCAGGTGTTCAGGAATGCGGCAACGCTCTTTGGAGGCAAAAATGTAGAACGCCTCCGGCTCCAGGATCAGGTAGTCGTCATGCTGGGCATATATCGGCTCCCAGAATTCGGAGA
>NZ_JBEPWZ010000333.1:0-3056 GCF_041642155.1 Fodinibius sp. | reverse complement strand
TATTTCCCGTTCAGGCACAGAAAAAGGCGGTCCGTTCATTTCATCCTGTTTGTATTCGAAACTTTGCAGTAGTATTTGAGTATGGCTGTCACGCAGTTCAAGTAGCTTCCTGGCATACTTTTTTCTCATTGCGGCAGGTAAGGCAACCAGGGAGGATTTGTCGTATACGGCGTCTGCAGGATGAATGGGAGCGTGTGGTAATTGTTGAAAATCACCCTGCCAAAGCTCCATGGATTCGGATTGAAAAACGGGGAAGCCATGACTTTCTGTGCGTGTGAATGACGCGGCGGACCTTCGCATGACCTCCCGCAACGCTTTTAGCGACACCTCTACACCGGTCACCCTGGCTCCCTGCGCCACCAGCCAGTTCAGATCATGGCTCTTGCCGCAGAGCGGTACCAGCACCCGGGCTCCGGGCGGGAGGTTGAGTTGCGGCCAAAAGGTACGCAGCGGGGGATAAACCTCCTTTATATGCCAGCCGATGTTATCCTTCCGCCACCGGCTTTTCCAGTAACTGACTTCCATTTGGAGTAGGTTTTCTGTAAAAAATTTACCAATCTTATGAGAACAAAGTTGAGTGCTGAGTGTTGAATATACATAATGCGGAAAGGTTTAAAAATAAACCCTGGCCTCCTGCGGCTCCCAGTGTGTTCTGAGGTAGGTACTTCAACTTTTGGAATGTTCAGGGTTGTATTAACCGGGTATACTACTAATTAACATAATAAAACAGGTATAATATGGAACTGTATTTAATTGGGGATCCGATCATTAAAGTACTATTTGCAATGTTTCTGGGGGGACTTCTGGGCCTGGAGCGCGAGCTGGCGCAAAAGCCGGCCGGTCTTCGAACCCATATGCTTGTCGCCGGTGCTTCATCATTACTGGTGGTACTGGGTAATGTAATGATCACGAATTACAGTACGGTAGACGCATTTGAAGGGTCCATTCAAGCGGATCCGATTCGTATCATGGAGGCCATTATTACCGGAATCAGTTTCCTGGGAGCGGGGACCATAATTTTCAGGAACAAAGATGAAACCGTAGAAGGCTTAACCACAGCTGCTTCTATTCTTTTCGTGGCAGCCATCGGTATTGCGGTAGCGTTGGAACGTTACCTGCTGGCCGCTATCCTCACCGTTCTCGCTATTGTGATTTTATACGGACTGGGATATATTGAGCGCTTTATTCAACAAATTCGCCAGCGATTGTACAACGACCCATCAAACGATTAACGCATATACCCCGAGTTGTTGAACCGGAAGATTCTAAATCTGGCTATTCCCAACATTATCAGCAATTTATCGGTTCCGCTCCTGGGGGCCGTGGATACGGCACTGGTGGGACATCTGGAGGATGCCTACTATCTGGGGGCCATTGCGTTAGGCGGGATGATTTTCAACTTTATTTTCTGGGGATTCGGTTTTCTGCGCATGGGTACCACCGGTCTCACCGCCCAGGCTTTCGGGGAAGAGGATAAGACCGAAAGTATCATGACCCTGGCGCGCGCGCTGACAGTGGCAGGACTGTTTAGCCTGCTTCTTCTTTTGCTGCAGGTCTGGATCGCGGATCTCAGCTTTTTGCTGGTGGACGCTTCGCCGGAGGTTGAACATTATACCCGGATCTATTTTGATATCCGTATTTATACGGCGCCGGCTACCCTCGGACTCTATGCCATTAACGGATGGTTCCTGGGGATGCAGAATGCCCGCTATCCCATGATCGTGACCATCGTTTTAAACGCGCTTAACATCGCTCTTGATGTCTATTTTGTATACCGTCTCGGCATGCACGTCGATGGGGTGGCCTGGGGCACGCTGATTGCCCGTTATACGGGATTGTTGCTGGCTGGGGGACTGCTTGTCACCCGGTACAGGGCGTGGCTGAGCGGTTACGTCCACACGCTGCTGCTGGAGATGGAGGCGATCAAAAAGTTCTTTTTCGTGAACCGTGATATCTTTATCCGCACCCTCTGCCTTATTTTTACTTTCTCCTTTTTTACGGCCAAGTCCGCTTCGTTCGGAGACGTGGTACTGGCTGCCAACTCCATTCTGCTGCAGCTCTGGATGATTGTTTCGTACGGCACCGACGGCTTTGCCTATGCCGCGGAAAGCCTGATCGGACGATATACCGGGGCCGGACAACAGAAGCGGGTGAGGCTTACCGTGAAATACTGTTTCCTCTGGGGCACGGGGATCGGGCTGCTGGCATCGGTAGTGTACGCCGTTTTCAATGTACATATTTTGCAGATCTTTACCGATCAACAGGAGGTGATCGATGCGGCCATGCTCTATTTTTTATGGACGGTTGCGGGTCCCTTCGTAAGCAGTTTTTCGTATATCTGGGATGGGGTGTTCATCGGGGCTACGGCAACGGGACCCATGCGCGATGCGATGATCATTGCTGCGGCGGGAATTTTTCTGCCGGTGTATGCCGTGGGGGCTTCGTACCTCGGAAATCACGCATTGTGGCTGGCCCTGACGCTTTTCATGATAGGGCGGGGGGTCACGCTCACCTGGTACGCCCCCAAACATATTTTGCGGCGGACGTAGTCCGGCTGTCTGGCCACTCATCAGGCAGGGTGGGTTTTGTACTGTTTTTGATGATCAAAAGATGAAGAATATCTATTTGATATTGCATTATACCATAGCGACCGGGAGCTGATCTGGTTTCAGATATGGACCGCATCCCAATACATATCCAATGGGGAGGTATATTCACCACTCACACTCCATTCACTGGTCCTTGTTTACTTCCCTGTTATAGGTATCCAGACGGGAGGTCTCATCCTCATGATCCATTATTTTTAAGATATGCTGGACAGCCTCGTGGGGTTCGCGAAAGAAATGATCCTCCCCTAAAAAATCACGCATGCCCGATTTGGAGATTACGTCGCGCACCGGACCTTTTAACCCGGTGATGAAGAGTTCGATATCCCAGTTCTTTAACGTGGTTGCCATCGATTTCAGCTGGTCGATGGCGGTGGTATCGAGGGTGTTGATCGTGCTGCCGTCGATAATTACATAACGGGTATAACTGTTTCTCTCCCGGGTTTTTTT
>NZ_JBEPWZ010000332.1:0-3056 GCF_041642155.1 Fodinibius sp. | reverse complement strand
GAAGTAGCGGAGTTTATCCGGCTCTCCCCCAACGCCGAACACAAGCCCATCCACCGCATTCAGCACCTGTTAGCCTTTATAGCGTACGGTTTCGCCACGCTTTTCTGGGTCTTTATCAAGGATTACAAATACTTCTTTCAGTCCAGTCTGGGACCCTACGAGAATAAGTCCCACCCCGCTTCCGAATGGGTCACCCTGATCATCACCAAGCTCATATACTACGGCTATATGCTCGTCTTGCCCTATATCCTCCTGCCTATCACATGGTGGCAGCTCGCCATAGGTTTTTTAATTCTCCACTTCACGGCCGGCATCATTCTGGGTATTATCTTCCAGCTTGCCCATGTAGTTGAGGGCACCGAACATCCCACAGAAAATGAAGAGGGCAACATCGAAAACACCTGGATGATTCATCAGCTGGAAACCACTTCCGATTTTGCGCATGACAACAAACTACTTTGCTGGTATATAGGGGGACTCAATTACCAGATCGAGCATCACCTGTTTCCCAGGATCTGCAGCATTCACTATCCGGAAATAAGTTCGATTGTGCGATCGGTGGCCGAGAAACATGACATTCCCTACAATTACCAGGAATCACTGGCCACAGCCGTGAAATCCCATTACTATACGCTCAAAAAGTTTGGCCGGCAACCCGAACCGGAACATGCGTAATGCATCACCCCCTTTTTTAAATCACCGGGGGCGTTGAATTTGGAACTGCCAGGGGCCGGATAAATGGCAGTGCAATTTGTTAAGACCTATCAAACGACTGGTTCTGCCGTCCCACGGGTACCTGAGCCGGCAACCCGAACGGGAGGGTGGCGTCCCAATGCCACAATGAAAATATTTAGTAGCATAGATGTCATTCTTCTGTTACATTTAAATGCAAATTGGGATTTATATTTCTTTAGTTGAAAGAGCCTTTGAAAAACCAGGAGTTTTGTTCGATATCAAAGCCTGAGCGATTTCAAAACCGCAGTGTATTGACTATACATGAGGATTTGAAAATCGCGAAAATGCAGAGATTGGGCAAAACAACAGTTTTGCAAAGGTTTCGTTAAGGTCAACATAAAATAAGAGGGCTTATGGAAGTTAATCTTTTCATTGCGGCACTCGCGGGCTTTATAGGCGCTATTATCCTAACCCTTCTCATTTACTTGCTCAAGCTCGGGGGACAAAACCTGGATATTCCCTATCTGATCGGCACCCGTTTTGTCAATATTACCGAGCGGACCAAAGTGTATGTGACAGGTATTACCCTGCACCTGCTGATCGGGGCCGGATGGGGCGTCCTCTATGTTGTTCTTCTCAGGGCTATGAATGTCACACCCGACTGGCCGGTCGGCATACTTTGGGGATTCGCCCACGGCATCTTTGTGGGATCTATGATGGGTATTCTGGCTGACACCCACCCGGCAATCGGCAGCGGAAAAGCCATCCCGGATCCGGGCATTATGGGCCGGTCATGGGGACCACTGATCCCCTATTACGTATTGAGCTTACATATTATTTATGGCGCCTGCACGCTCGGAATTTATCACTATCTCGTTTTCGGATAGTTTTCTTGCACGAACCCACTTTTAAACCAGACATATTAAGTTCAAACCAAATCTCCGATGAGCAATAAGTTAAAAACACTCTCTGTCCACCAGCTCGAAAATCTTATTTCTGATGCTGTGGGGGAATACATCGATGAAGACTGTAGCTGTCAGATCAGCAATCTTGATACCCCCAATATCGATTCGGAAGCGGATATAGCCATTGAGGACGAACGGAAGCTGCGCTTTGAGATAGAGCTTTCGTACCGGGAAGAGTGACGCTCAGTTATCTTCGGAAACGGGCAGCGACTCCGCATCATTGTTACCGTTTTCGGGTTTTTTTTCTCCCTCAGGGGCGGACGAAGGCTCATGGAGCATCCACTCCCAAAAGCTGCGCGCGTCCCGTTCATCCAGATCCCGAACGGTAAAAGAGCGCCCCTGGTTGCCGCTGGCTACATGGATGGTAAAGTCCCTCAGCTGCAAGCGCGACTGAAAGGGGTTTTGCTTTAAACGGGTGGCCTGCATTCGGTACTTTTTAACAATGGCTGTTCTTTTGCTCAACAGGCGGGCACGCAGTACGATGGTATGATCTTCGGTCCGTATGCCCGCATCCCGGTACTGTTGGTAGCCGAGCATCAGGGCCGGGACCAACAGTAATAGTCCATACAGGCCGTATGAGGGAAAGAGGGCCCAAAAAATCAGTATAACCGGCAGCGACCACCAGATCGTCCGCAACAGGTAACGCCGCAGCGCCCGCCGCGGTGGCGTATGATCGCTTTCCCCTTCAATGGCAATATTATATTCGGGTAACACCTCATCCAAAAAATCATACATCTCTTTCCGTTTAATCAGGGGAAAAAGCGTGGTTGAATTCCCTTCGCTTTCACCGTAGCCCGCACTTTCAATCACCAGTGAAGCATAGCCAAAAGGCTGACGCATCAGCTCTTCTTTGATCTGAACAGCCTGAATCCGGTTGAAGGGAACCGTAAGCTGGGTCCGCTCGAACAACCCTCTTGATATGACCAGCTCGTTTTCCCGAACCTCCACCTTGAAATCATAATAAGCGACAAGCGCCGACAAAAAGGAAAAGACCCAGGAGATGACCAAAATGGCTATAATGGACAGCACAATGAGGGAAGCCGAAGTGGATTGCGGGATATTATTCTCAATAAATTGAACCATCCGCTCATCCGACACCACCTGGTCGATCTGCGAAAAACCCGCCCCGACCAGCGACAGCGCCACCCCCATGCGTCCCGATG
This sequence comes from Fodinibius sp., assembly GCF_041642155.1. NCBI lineage: Bacteria > Pseudomonadati > Balneolota > Balneolia > Balneolales > Balneolaceae > Fodinibius > Fodinibius sp. The sequence goes on along the minus strand of NZ_JBEPWZ010000332.1, from coordinate 253 downwards.
TAGTAGCGGCAATCAGCAGGTCGCGCGGTGCAATGGTATAGGTTTTCAGGGGCTCGGCCTCCGCTGTCCTTCCCCGCTCTTCCCCTTCGTTACCACGCGTCTCCGCCCCCTCCTCAGCCTTGTCAATAATAACACGCCGAAGCTGTGCCTTCAGGGCTTCCGCCTTTTCACGAGTCAGCGCGCTTATTTTTGCCTCCTTGGAGCTGCTGCCCGCCGTCTTGATCTCCACTGCCACCAGTCCGAACAGCCGCTG
>NZ_JBEPWZ010000331.1:0-3105 GCF_041642155.1 Fodinibius sp. | reverse complement strand
AATAAATAACTTGAGTCCGGCTCGGTGTCTTCTTCTCATCTGGGCCCCGCCTCCCGGCAGGGCCCGACAAGGGCTCGACGTGCGATCGTCTGTATATTCTACCCAGTATCTTTAAAGAACAAAAATTCCGGTCTGGCCCAATAGTATTGAGCCAAAAAAACGGAGTTGAACACAATAACTATTGGGCTCAACCCCGTTTCGAAATTGGATTCCTAATGTAAGACTTTTTAGGGGTTCGTGTCAATGTTTTTGTCACATTTATTTTAAGAATTTACCTACCGCCCTCCCCTTTGTTTAAAAGACGCTTATGTCACAATAACCTATGAATAAAGGCTGTACTCTCCGGGGTCTTCTTCATAATTCCTGAATATTTTTACTCCCAAATAACAGAGTGGAGTATCAAATAGTGCGAAAAAGAATTTAAAGAGGTAAGAATTGAGAATAAGGATGATTAATTTACCAACGGTATCTATTTCCTGGCCGAGATTTCCGGCCAGGAAAAGGATCGTCAGGATAGCGGTAGAGTCTACTAATTGGCTTATGGTCGTGGAAGCATTATTTCGCAACCACAGGTGTTTGCCCTTAGTCAACCTCTTCCAAAAATGGAAGAGACGGACATCCACTGTTTGGGCGATCAAATAGGCAATCATGCTGGCAATCGTATTACCAATCATAAATTCATAGACCCCTTCAAAGAGATCAAGTCCCCCGCTAACCCCGCCCGTATTCGGCAGCCAGTGATTCACACTCATCAACAACAGCATGAACACATTCATCCAGAAGCCAACCCAAACAACCAACTGTGCTTTCTTTCTTCCATAGAGCTCCGAAAGCAAATCCGTCGCTAAAAAAGTGAAGGGATACGCAATAACCCCTACCGGTACGCTCATAGTATATATTTCATTTTCCCGCACCAACTCCGGCACGACGGTTTGCATCCAGCCTGCGAGCTCGACTGAAAAAAGCGTCACAAATTTTGTCGTTCCTATAACATTGCCGAGTACCAGGGAAGTCAAAAAGATACCGGCAAGTGATAAAAACAGGGCATCCCGCTTGTAGGTTGCTACAGGCTTCGAAGATTCGCCATCCATATAATTATTATACAACTGTGCTAATTCCAGAGGATTAAATAACTTGATAAAACTCCGATATAATAAAATTACTTTCCGAATGAAAATACAACTGAAAATTAATCTCGAAATAAACGACCCGAATTTTAATTTAAAGGTTAAAACTGTATTTTCGTTTTTTTAAACTGTGGAGATAATGAATTTTAACCCTCGTACAGCCAAGCTTTCTCTTCTCCCCATCCTACTTTTTATCGGCCTTTTTCTGGGGACCGGTTTAACGCTGCAAGTGCTTGGAGTGGACCATGCCTTTCAGCAGCTTCCCGGGCAGGTGGCCATACTTCCGGCGCTCATGCTGGCGGTCTATTTACAAAAAAAACCTCTTGCTCAATCCATTGGGGTCTTGGTAAAGGGAGCCGGCAATGATAATATCATCAGCATGTGTTTTATCTTTTTACTGGCCGGCGCTTTTTCAAATGTGGCTACAGCAACGGGCGGCGTAAATGCGGTGGTCAATGCGGGGTTGACTCTTATCCCTTCGGGATATATTCTGCCGGGACTATTTATGATCTCTGCACTTATCTCCCTGGCCATGGGTACGTCGGTCGGCACGATTGCCGCCCTGGCCCCTATAGCGGTGGGATTTGCAGACCAGGCCGGCATCGGAGAAGTTCTTATTGCCGGGGCTCTTTTCGGAGGTGCTATGTTTGGCGATAACCTCTCTATCATCTCCGATACCACCATTGCCTCCACCCGCACCCAGGAGGTCGGCATGCAGGAAAAATTCTGGGAAAATTTTAAAATTGCGCTTCCGGCCACCATTGTCACCGTTCTCCTGTTTGTATTGTTGTCCACCGACTCCGCCCCCTTAACCCCGGAAACAGTCAACTGGACCGCTACCCTTCCCTACCTGGCTATCTTGGTGCTGGCGGTCGGGGGGATGAACGTCTTCCTCGTACTCATTCTTGGTATTATTATGGCCGCCCTGCAAGGGGCTCTTTTTGCCGAATATTCCCTGTCAACCCTTGGCACCGATGTAGCGGAGGGCTTTGCCGATATGCAGGGCATTTTTATCCTTGCCATGCTTGTGGGCGCACTGGGGGAGTACATTAAGCAGCAGGGCGGACTCCAATGGATTTCCGAGAAGATTAACCGGGTAGCTGAAAAAGCCTCGGGAACAGGAAATCGTGCCCAGCAGACGGCTATAGGGATACTGGTATTTGTGACCGATTTTTGTATTGCCAATAATGTGGTTTCCATTATTGTGACCGGAGATCTGACCCGCGCCATTGCCAAAGAACACGATATATCACCCAGGCGCAGTGCCAGCATCCTGGATATTTTTGCCTGTATAGCTCAGGGTTTTCTACCCTATGGCAATCAGGCCCTTTTATTAAGCGCTACCTTTGCTATTTCACCATGGGAAGCCGTCACTCATAACTATTACGGAGCTGTTTTATTGGTTTTTACCCTTGGAGCCATCTTCAGTTGGAGAGTCCATGGGAAAAATAATGCCGGCACAAGCAAATGAATTGACCGGTGCCCCTGTATTCAATCCCCGTTATGTTACGGTCTTTTTAAAAGAACTTATCAAATTTTGTGTCTCCCTGATAATGAGAAATTCGGGACAGAGTCTTCCATAAAAAAAATCAACCACTTCTATCATACCCCTGCCATAGATTTCGCAGCGAATTCAACAAGATCTGGCGACCTTTTGTAAAAACCTCTTATATTAACAGAGGGTTTTGAAAAACCAGTCCCGAAGCATCGGGAAATACCAACCCCTGATCGATTTCAAAACCGCAGTGTATACTATATTTAAACTATACATGATTATATATAGACTATACATGAGAATTTTGAAATTGCGAAAATATAGAAATTGGGCAAAACAACGGTTTTTACAAAGGTCGCTACTAATCAAAAATAACAACTGCTGCTTAAGCATATGTCGCTATTATTAATCGCTCCCGACCGTCAAATGTCATCCTGGGAAAAGGCTATCCATAAAATCGATCCCAATATAGACGTTGATATC
>NZ_JBEPWZ010000330.1:0-3105 GCF_041642155.1 Fodinibius sp. | reverse complement strand
ATAAAATAAAATATAAATAGAAAGTAACTTTCAAAACTTTCAATATAAATTGAAAATAAGATATTCTGGAATCAATTTCATGGATAATTATGGATTTGCGTGATACCGGATCCCGGTCTGCTATGAAGAGAAGGAGTTCTACAAACAATAGAAAAAGGGAGAGGTAAAAAATATTACGTCATGCCGGCGAAAGACATCTTATGTTACCGGTCAAGGGGTTAGGCGCGAGGCGTGTGCCAATAACCGAAATTAATTCTTGACAGGGGCGTTAGAAACCCGCAGTTTTGATCTGGAACCTGCAAATTATCGGGATGCCCAACGTTAATCCCCGGATTGGAAAGGGTTATATATGCCGTATTCCGTGGGATCGTACTCGGCAAGGTCGAAAAAGTGATTCCAGGCTTCCTCGCTTTCCCCGTTTTCATCCACCCAGTTTGGGTGACTCTGTTTAATGAGTCCCACCGCACGCTCGGCATATTCGATGCGCTCTTCTTCATCCTTAATGCGGGGGAGGGATGCAATCATGCGGTCTAAATTGTAACCGCAGTCGAAATCTTTGGGCTTTTTTTGTTTTACAAACATGGCCTTATCTGTAATTGGTTTTATTTTGTGGGAGGGAAGATAACAGCCTTGGAGATCGGAATAAAGGAGGGAGGCCATTTTTTTGAAATAAGCCACAGCAGAAACGGAAAGACTGTTATGGCAAGCCGTTAACAGGGGTTTTAGGTATATTCGGTGAGCTAATGCAAAATGCCTATATTACGGGATATAGTTTTAATCTTAATGTTAAAGAACGACCCAGACTTTTTAATGTATTACAACTCTATTTTAGAAACGATCGGTGATACCCCACTCGTAAAATTGAATACCCTGGCGGATGATCTGGAGGGTACTGTTCTCGTGAAAGTGGAATATTTCAATCCCGGGCAAAGCGTTAAGGACCGTATCGGGCTGAAGATGATAGAAGATGCCGAGGAAAAGGGACTCATTGAGCCAGGAGGGACGATCATTGAGGGAACCTCCGGCAATACCGGAATGGGACTGGCCCTGGCCGCCGCTATCAAGGGATATGACTGTATTTTTACTACCACGGATAAGCAAAGCAAGTCGAAAATTGATATTCTCCGTGCCATGGGAGCGGAAGTGAGGGTTTGTCCCACGAATGTGGAACCGGATGATCCACAGAGCTACTACTCCGTAGCTAAACGACTCAGCGAAGAGATTCCCAATTCGTACTATCCCAACCAGTATGATAATCCCGGCAACACCGAGGCACATTACGAAACCACCGGTCCCGAAATATGGGACCAAACCGGGGGCGACATTACTCATTATGTTGCCGGGATGGGGACCGGCGGAACCATTTCGGGGGTCTCCCGGTATTTGAAAGAGCAAAACGATCAGATCCGGACCATAGGCGTGGACAGCGACGGCTCCGTGTATAAAAAGTATTTTGAAACCGGGGAGTTTGATAAAGGGGAGATTCATCCCTATTTAACAGAAGGAATAGGGGAGGATATCATCCCCAAAAATATGAATTTTGATCTGCTGGATGAGGTCATGCAGGTCGGTGACAAGGATGCTTTTTTAACGACGCGCGCGCTCGCAGAGAAAGAGGGACTGTTTGTCGGGGGTTCGGGCGGGGCCGCGGTATACGGGGCCCTGGAGTATGCGCGGGATAACGACTTTGGAAAAGGCGATCTGATGGTTATTATTCTTCCCGACAGCGGGGCCCGTTATGTATCCAAAATCTTTAATGACGAGTGGATGAGCGAACACGGTTTTTTAGATTCTGAATAACGAGGCTGCAGGATAGGCGCCGTCAGGCTAATGACAATCGCCCGGCTGAAGAGTAGGCATTTTAATTTATTTCAAACAGAACGTGCAACAGATACAGGTATATTATGGCAGATCAAACACAGGACATGAAGCAGGGACAGGTAGAGATTGAACTTCCAGAGGAGGAGGCCACCGGTACGTATTCGAACCTGGTCATGATTTCGCATTCTGCGTCTGAATTTATCTTGGATTTTATTTCGGTCATGCCCGGCCGTCCCAAGGCGAAAGTGGTGAAGCGGATGGTGCTCACCCCCGATCATGCCAAAAGGCTGGCCAATGCACTATCGGAAAATATCAGGCGTTTTGAGAATGAAAATGGCCCGATCAGCAGCGACGACCAGGTGGATGTCCCCTTTAATTACCGGGGTCCCACACCAGAAGCATAGAAATCCCCCTAATATGTTCGATTTTCTTAAACAGCTTTTTAATAAACAGGGTCGGGGACTTACTTTTGTGATCTTTGATGATCAGGAGCCCGAACCTTCGAACAGCTATCGCTTTAAGCCAGCCAGATTGCTGTATCTCTTTTACGGTTCACTGGCTGCAACAGCCCTGCTTGTACTTGTTCTCCTCAAGTTTACCCCGGTATCGGAGCTATTCTCTTCGCAGGCCGAAAAGAATCTCCGGGAGCAGGCGATTGCCATTTCGGAGCAGGTACGAATGCTGCAGGATTCGCTGCAGGCCCGCGATGCACAGCTTAACCAAATGAAGCGGGCCATATCTACCGGAAACGATACGGTATTTTCGATCAATCAGGGGGAGCAAAAAGCAACGAATAACAACAGGGAAAAAAAGTGGGAACATGAATCATCTTATGCAGTAGATACTATATCGGATACTGTATTGCTGAAGAATGAGATAGTCTTTTCCGATCTGTTTGAAAATGAGCCTGTGTTTCCCACCAGCTACCCGCTGGATGGTACCCTCACGCGGGGGTTTAATCCTGAGAAAGGACATTATGGTGTTGATATCGCTACCGAAGGGGGCACCCCTTTTAAAGCGATGGCTGACGGGGCCATTGTCAGCCAAAACTGGTCCGTGAACTATGGCTGGATTTTGTATATTCAGCACGGTGGTAATATGGTTACCATATATAAACATGCAGAGGACCTATCAAAATCGATCGGTGATATTGTATCGAAAGGTGATATTTTGGGAACCGCCGGAAATACGGGTATCATGAGTTCGGGACCTCATTTGCATTTGGAAATCTGGAAGAACGGTATTCCGCAAAATCCTAATTTATATCTCATCAAATCGTAAAAC
>NZ_JBEPWZ010000329.1:0-3139 GCF_041642155.1 Fodinibius sp. | reverse complement strand
ATCAGCATACATAAATCACCTGCCTTCGACCGGTTTAGTATCGATTCTTCGTCGAAATAGCGGAACATGAACATGTAGCCCGGGAGCAGGATACGGGATAAATTCCCTCTTACTGTACTGATCATGCCCGGAATCGGGGACCGGGTCCATGGCAAGAACCATTCCCGCCGTTAATAATCTTCCATGGCTTCCAGCCAGTACTCTTCTATCTCTTCCTGCGGGGGTGGGCTTTCGGGACGCACTAACCGGAACCCTACGAAAGGTGCATTCGTAAGCCACCAGAGACTTTTGGGCAGCTGTGGATCGTGCTGCTTCCATTTGGCCTGGGATCCCCGTCGTTCGGCGCAGCGTAATTTTTCCGGATCATCCTGCCAGCTCCCTCCCCGCAGCGACCGCGGATACAGCTCATCCGGTTTAAGCCAGGGATTATCAGCCGTTTCACCCTCAAATTGTTCATAGTAATTGGGATCATACTGGTCCATGGTCCATTCTGCAACGTTTCCGTGGATATCATACAATCCGAGCGCGTTGGGCTCTTTATTGCCTGTTTTCTGGTACCCGCCATCGCTATTCTCTTCATACCAGGCATATTCATCCAGCTTTCCGGGGTCGTCGCCGAACGTGTAGGTGGAATTATTCCCGGCCCGGCACGCATACTCCCATTCGGCCTCGGTGGGCAACCGATAGAAATGACCCGTTTCCGCGGTGAGCCACTTGGCATACATCACGGCCGCATACTGGGTCATATTAATAGCGGGATATCCATCACGGCCCATACCGAAGCTCATATCGATATAGGGTGGAGTCGGAAGAGAAACGGCATCGGCTTCGATATCGATCTCTCCCCCGCCGGCAGCCGTCACGTTCTCGATTTTCTCTTCCACGAACAAGTCGTATTGATCCCAGGTTATTTCATATTTCCCCATCCAGAAGTTGTCCACTTTTACCTTGTGCTGGGGACCTTCGTCCTCTTCGCGGCCGGATTCATCTTCGGGACTCCCCATTAAAAAGGTGCCACCCTCAACCGGGACCATCTCAATTTGTTGATCCGATTCGGGAATTTGTTCTTCATAAGGGGCAAAGTCCTGGCCTTCTGCCTGGATGGCGGTCCCTATCGTAAAACTAATGAACAGTAACAGACAACGGTATTTCATAAGGAAATAAAATATAGTTAAATGAAAATCTTGCGACAACAGGCTCAGAGCTTAGTAAAGAAAAAAGCAAGATGCAATTTCAAAATAAAGAAATCTGGCGGGCAAGCGGCCACATAATCAGATCTTGTTATATAGTCGCATTTATGCCCTTTATACCACTTATTGGGAAATCTATTCGCTTAATTACGGCTATATAACGTATGGTGTTGCAACTTATTGGCCTGAAAAATACCCCGGCTGGTGGCAACATGTAACTGATCCTGATCCTCCCTTCCCTCTTCCCCTTCCTTTCCTTGTTCAAAGCTCTTTGTCAGAAAATTAAATGTCGGTCACAACAAGCCCAGCTCAAACGAAAGCACCGTGCCCGATACAGCTCCAGTTGCAAAGAAAATAGCAACTCCCTTCGACCACGCTTTCGCCACGTCCTGGTAGACCTGTTGTCCCGTTTTTGTCCACTTGTACTCCGCAATCGCCATCAAAAAAGGCATCGCCATTGGTATACGGACCTTTGAGTTTCTGCTAACCGGGAAACTGCTGAAGAGATCGACGGGGAGCCGGCTATCGATGCCTCCTTCAATACCTGGAACTGTCTGTTCTGTCCGTTAATTATAATTTCTGCAATGGATGGCTGCTTGCAGCCGGATCAGAAGTCAATTGAACGACTCCTTCTCACTGGTTGAGAAATTTACGAGCCTCCTCCACTAATTTTTTAAAGATGCGGCGCTGTGGTGGAATTTGAGGCATATATTCAGGATGCCATTGAACCCCCAAAACAAAATCACGGCTCTTGTGTTCAATAGCCTGTACGACACCGTTTTCCTCCCGGGCCACAATCTCCAGATCACTGCCAAGGGTGTCGACTGCTTGATTGTGCAGTGCATTAACCCACACAGACTGGTGCTCCAAAATGCGATGAAGGGTGCTTTCCACCGCAAGCCGCACCTTCTTTTTTGGCCATACCGTTTTAACCTGCGGTTGCTCAGTATAATAATTGCTGATATCACCATGCAGGGTTCCGCCAAGGTGAATATTGATCAGCTGCGCACCCCGACAAATCCCCAATATAGGTATCCCTTTGTCAAGAGCCTGCTTCAGAATGGTAAATTCAAGCTCATCCCTTTCCTTGTCAATACCGGCCGCACTTGTTGAAAACATCTTGCGAATAAGATAAATAAACGGAAAAAAGAAAATAGTGGCCAAATAAATCAAAAACTGCCGCAGTCCCGAGACGTCCTGATCTTCCGATAGCAAATCTTTTACTTCGTCACTTCTATAATAGGTGGGATTGATATCGGCCCCGCCGCCTATAACCAGTCCGTGAATATCATCATCGGGAATACCCTCTTTGGGACGAATCCGAATAGCACGCCCGCCTTGAATAAAAATCGCGAACCACGTAAACCACCAGGCAGCCTGTCCCCCTTTATCCGGACCCGTTACGCCAATGTTCGGATGCTTACTCATCGAGATCTAATAGAATTGCCACGGTAGTTGCCCATTCTTTGCGAAACGATATTACCGTTTCTTCTTTTCGCGTTACATATAAACGGCTCAATTTATGCAGCATTTCATTATCACCGGCCAACTTTTCGATTTCCAGCCAGAGATTCCACTCATCTTCGAAGCGCCAGACCGGATCATCGATACGGCTGTTTGGCAGCCGGTAATGAAAAGTGGGCCGGGGGACATTTTTCTTGTCTTCCATCACCGGATATATTAATTCTTTATTTACCCACGCAAAAATCGGCATCATGTCCAACGGCCGGTTTCGGGTGGGATTAAACTCCATATAATCACTGATAAGCTGTTCCTGATCCGGAGCGTAGGATGGTTCCAAAATATTGATCACATACTTTTGAGGAAAAGGATCAACAAAGGGAGTAATACGACGCGAAAAATCTATTTTCAACTCTTCCAGCAGCCAGGGATAAAGGATCAAAAATGATCGCAGATAATTGAGCAACGTTTCAGTTTTCAAATCAGGC
>NZ_JBEPWZ010000328.1:0-3139 GCF_041642155.1 Fodinibius sp. | reverse complement strand
TTAAACAATTGATTAACTTTTAATACTACTATCCATGGATGTTACTGATCATAAGTGCTGGGTTGTCATAGCAGTTACTTTTGTACTCGTTATTTTTTCAGCTGCTGGACAGGGGTTGGCACAAGAGCGGCAGACTGAAGTAACCATTGACGGTGACCAATTTCACATTAACGGAGCACCGGCATATGATGGGCGCACATGGACAACCTCCACAGGTGAGGAGTACCCGGTGGAGGGACTTCTGATGAATGCCCGGTTGGTTCAGGGAATTTTTGATGACCTGAATCCGGAGACGCGTGGCCAGTGGGCCTACCCGGATACCAGAGCTTGGGATCCGGACCGGAATGCACAGGAATTTGCCGATGCGATGGCTTCCTGGCGTGAACACGGATTGCTCAGCTTTACGGTCAATCTTCAGGGAGGGTGTCCCTACGGCTACTGCGGTGAACAACGCTGGGATAATTCCGCTTTTGCCCCGGACGGATCCCTGAGAGAAGGCTACATGAACAGGCTCGAGCGTATCCTGGACCGGGCCGATGAGCTGGGAATGGTGGCTATAATCGGTTATTTTTATTTCGGACAGGATGGCAACCTGGAGGATGAGCAGGCCGTTGTACATGCCGTGGAAAATGCGACCGGGTGGGTGCTCGAAAAAGGTTATGGCAATGTCATCGTTGAGATTAATAATGAGTGCAATGTGCGCTACGATGATCACCCGATCCTGCAATGTGATCGCGTCCATGAACTTATTGAGCATGCAAAGAGTATTGAGCGCAATGGCCGGTCTCTTTATGTCAGCACTTCCCTGGGTGGAGGTTCGGTACCCCCGGCTGCCGTCGTCGACGCCTCCGACTATGTCTTATTGCATGGAAACGGCGTACAGAATCCTGAACGTATCGTCGAAATGATTCGCGAGGTACGGGACATGGATGCGTATCGTCCCATGCCTGTCGTTTTTAATGAAGACGATCAGCCTTGGCGGGTTGCCGGGCAGGGCTGGGGAGAAGAGGGCAACAATTTCGCAGCAAGTGTAAAGAATTATGCCTCCTGGGGATATTTCGACTTCCGCCGTTCTCAGGAGAAGGATGAATTTAATGAAGGGTACCAGAGCGTGCCGGTGAACTGGCAGATATCATCCGAACGGAAACGCGACTTCTTCGACCTGCTTGCTGATATAACAGGTAGCCCCGGCACACCCCGCGTGGATATCGATTTTGACCAAAAAGCAGGGAGGGGAAGCATAGCTATCGAGCAAGAGCGGTATAATGTATCCATAGAACAGGTTGAGCTTTTAATTAACAACGAAACCATCGCGACGGCAGAGGCACCGTTTGAGTTCAGCCTGTATGAATTCGGTTATGAACTGCCGGCGGCATCGCACTGGGTCCGGGCCCGGCTTACCTACAACAATGGCGAGCGGAAAGTGATTGTTGAATCACCCTACTACCGCAACCCGTGGTGGCCCTATGGCGGATGGGATTAACCTAAAAAAAGCCATCTTGGTGGCAAAAGTTGGCAAACTTAAAATTTTTTATTAGTTAAAGAAGTCTTTGAAAAACCAGTCCCGAAGCATCGGGAAAGGTCAAGGCCAGAGGGAGGTTGAAATCGCAGCATATAATCCATATGTGAGAATTTCAACCGACCGATAATGCCGAGATTGGACAAAAGAACGGTTTTGCAAAGGGTTCTTAAAATAAATCGGATAACATCAGGGATATAGATCAAAAGATACTTCTAAAGATGGATTTTAAATTCAGAGTACAGGCAAAGGCCTTGCTTATAATGTTATGGTATCCGTTAATTTTTTTCTTTTCGGTAAGTAAGGTAATGGGTCAGCAATTGGAAAAAAAACCTGCCGACTCCCCTCCTAATATTCTTATTATCCTTACCGACGATCAGGGTTATCATGACGTATCCTATTATGGTACGGATGATATCCAAACGCCCAATATCGATCGTCTTGTTTCGGGGGGGATGCGGCTGGATCGTTTTTATGCCAACTCGCCGGTATGTTCGCCCACGCGGGCCGCATTGATGTCCGGGCAGTACCAGGATTATGTAGGCGTGCCGGGTCTCATTCGGACTAATCCCGACAATAGCTGGGGGTATTTGGATCCGGGGGCTGCGCTGCTGCCGGAAGTTCTGCAGGAACACGGGTATCATACCGGTTTAGTGGGAAAGTGGAACCTGGGACTGGAATCTCCCAACAAGCCCAATGAGCGGGGCTTTGATCATTTTCACGGGTGGCTGGATGATATGGTGGAGGATTTTTGGGAACACCGCCGTGAGGGAATCAATTATATGCGGCTTAATGAGCAGAAGATTCAGCCAGAAGGACACGTGACGGATCTGCTGACGGAGTGGGCCGTTGATTATATCGAAGATCGTACCGACAGGGGGCAGCCCTTTTTTCTGTTTCTGTCTCATTTGGCTCCTCACTTTCCCGTACAGCCTCCGGAAGAGTGGCTGGAAAAAGTGAAAGAAAGGGAGCCGGATATTTCTCAAACAAGGGCGGAATTAGTGGCCTTTATTGAGCACCTGGATTACGGCATCGGAGAGGTTATGGAAGCATTGGAAAAGAACGGCATGTTTGAGAATACGATAATTGTATTCACCAGCGATAATGGAGGACATCTGCCCAGTGAAGCCAATAACGGTCCGCTGCGGGATGGCAAACAAAGCATGTATGAGGGAGGAATTCGGGTGCCGGCCGGGGTCTCGTGGCCGCAAGAAATTAAGGCAGGGACCCATTCCGAGGAGATGATACTGACGATGGATGTCTTTCCCACCCTGCTGGATGCGGCCGGGATAACCTATGAGGGGCCCCTTAACGGCAAGAGTTTTCTTCCTACCCTGATGGGTAAAGATCAGAAGCTGCATGAAGAGGACCCCCTGTTTTTCACCCGCCGGGAGGGGGGCATGCGCTACGGTGGACTGACCATTCAGGCGGTCCGCCTGGGAAACTGGAAACTGATTCATAATAGCCCTTTTGAACCTCGCGAACTGTATAATCTTGAGAAAGATCCCGGAGAGCAGGATAATGTGATTGAGGAATACCCGGCAAAAGCCGAAGAACTGAACGCCTATTTGATGAAGCATATTCAGAAAAGCGGGTCTGTCCCGTGGCAAAAACCAGCCG
>NZ_JBEPWZ010000327.1:0-3145 GCF_041642155.1 Fodinibius sp. | reverse complement strand
CGCGGTCCATGCTGGTCAGTAGGATTTCACCCGCACCCCGCCGCTCGGCTTCGGTAATCCACTGCAGGGCATCCTTGCCGGTATTCTTTGAGCCCCCCGAAATGTAGACCGTCCACTGCGACCCGGTTCGCTTGGCGTCCACGGCCGCAACGATACATTGCGATCCGAACTGCCGGGACGCTCTGTCAATCAGGTCGGGATTTCGTACGATCGCACTGTTGAGGGATACTTTGTCCGCACCGGCATGCAGGATATCCGCAATTTCGTCCACGCTGCCAATGCCGCCCCCCACCGTAAACGGGATATCAATCCGCCGCGCAATTTGTGTCACCAGCCTGACCAGGGTTTTTCGTTTTTCTTTGGTTGCGGTTATGTCCAGAAAGACCAGCTCGTCGGCCCCCTCCTCCGAGTAGCGCTGTGCCAGCTCCACCGGATCGCCGGCGTCGCGCAGACCTTCGAAATTTACCCCCTTTACGGTTCGACCATCTTTAATATCCAAACAGGGGATGATCCGTTTTGTCAGCATGCCTGTGTTTAGTTTCGTTTTACAATTTTTTCTATATAGCTTAATGAAGCTGAATTTAAGGCATTGTAAGCAGGGAATCACAATTTATTTCAGGTCGTATGCGTCTAATAGCAAATATGTTTCTTTTTATTTTTGAACTGTGTTTCAAGCTGGCGGCTTCCCTTGCGGCCATTATTGCCATGGCAGCACAGGGTGGAGTTGTTTCAAAGGTGATAGCCGGCTTTTATTCATTCCCGGAAGCGGTGCGCGAGATTGTCTGGTGGGTTAAAAACATCCCTGAAATCGGAAAAATAGTAAATGATTACAACACGTTGACGGCCGCAAACTTTAATCAAAAATACGGGTCCGGCGCCGTCAATTATGTCATGGGCTATCTTAATGAAGGGGTGAGCTACCTTCAGCAGGTATACCTGAATATATCGGGACAGCCCGTGGCCACGGTATTGGCTGCGGTCGTTGTTTTTTTAATTTTTTACCTGGTAGCACGCATTGCACGCTTTGTGCGGCAGGAGGGACAGGGGTCGTTTGTCACCCGTTTTGAACGCCGCGCCGGGCATCGCGTATTTAAGAAAAAGAAGGATTCACCGGAACAGTATGACAGCACGAAGTGGACATAACTTCGGTTTTTTGAGGTCGATATCATTTCCAAAGAAGCCAGCGTAAAACCTCGCGTCTCCCTTTCCGGCTGCTGCCGGGGCCGCGAGTAGGGCAAAACCTGGGTGAAGACTGCGAAATCGGTCCATCTGTTGGGTTGAATCTTGCGTATTCCCCGGGGAAAAATCCAGACTAAAAAAATGAAATATTTCCAAAAATTGTGGAGTGCTCAACTATTCTGTTCTAATAACGCTTTTTTCATATCTATATAGCGGCGAGTAAAGTGTATCCCCATTTGCGATTCCCGGAGATCAAACCCGAAGGCCCGTTTGCTTACCACAATAATGGGCGGGGCCTGGATGCGTTTGAAAAAGTTTATTTTATACAGCCTCCAGGTATGCTCCAGGTCTTCTATAAAGTCCCGATGGCTGTCAAAGAGTCTCGAAACCAGTCCGCCTTCGATGTCCAGCGTGTTCTCCAGGCTCCCGTCGATATACCACTGAAGGATATCCTCCGGATCGCGGCGAAATTCGATAAAGGCTCTCAGCAGGCGGTCGTGATAGGGATAGACAAAGGGATCGCCCTCGCCCTCCTCGATATTTTGCTCGTCACTCAGTTCGGCGGAAGGCGGAATCTCAAAAAGTGGTTCCGGAAAGATATTCTTGTCCTCCCTGGAGTTGATGTAACGGCACAGCTCATAGACTTCGGTCTTGTAGAGGTCTGCAATCGGGGCAAGAGCCCCGTTGATGTCCCCGTACAGGGTGGCATATCCCGTGGCCGTCTCGCTCTTGTTGCCGTTGTTCACAAATACCGCATTTAGGGCGGCAGCAACACCGGCCAGTATCCTGCTTCCGCGGTCCCGGGCCTGTATATTTTCGCGCACCATTGCAGGCAGCTCCAGTTCGGTCCTGCGGCCAGAACCGTCCAGCCGCTCAAAAGCTGTGTTGTCAAGCTGTTTCACGGTAAATTCGAATGCTTCCTGGATGGGGACAATCGCATAGTTGAGCTGCAGGGACACGGCCAGCTGCCGTGCCAGTCCCTTGGTCAGTTCCGAGTTAAACTCTGAGGGCATATTCACCGCATATACCTGTTCGGGTCCCAGTGCCCGGCAGAGCAGGTAGGCACTCAGTGAGGAGTCGATCCCCCCGCTTATGCCGATGACCGCTTTAGAGGCATGGATTAGTTCAAAAAACTTGCGGATCCCGTAAACCAGGCCCTTCAATAACTCCTCATTATCCCGGTGGCTCGAGGGCGTCATTTTTTCTTGTTTTTTCCCGCCATTGCTCTGAAGGTCAACCTGTAACACCTCCTCCTCATAGTCCCCGGCGATCTTGCGCACCGATCCATCGCTGTTGTAGACGGTCGTATTGCCCTCAAACAGGAAGAGGTTCTTGCCATTATTCTGTACGCCGATATTATTCACATAAATATACGGGACCGGGTGATCCTTCAGGCGATCTTTTACCACCCGGTGACGCTTGTCATTTTTTCGCCAGGTCCATGGAGAGCAGGAGAGGTTGATGATACACTCCGCGCCGTTGGCCAGGAGGGTTTCGATGGGATCCGTAGCATAATCATCACTCCACATATCTTCACACAAACTGAGGCCGATTTTTCTTTTTCTGTCGTTGATCTCTATGTGAAGAGGCTGCAAAAAATTCTCGATCTTTATCCCCTTCTCCCGGGACAACTTCCGGGCAGAGTAGAAATGCCGGTCATCATCGAATTCCCGGTAGTTGGGATGCAGCGTTTTGTGAAACCGCCCCGCTACCTTCCCATCCTGAGCGACAAAAGCGGTGTTAAATTTTCGGAGGCGTCCATCTTCCCCCACGGCCTCCACGTCTATATCCACATTCCCCCATACGACCGTAATCCCACGGGAATGGTCAACAATCTGCTCATTATACCGGTAGCAGTCGAGGACAAACGCCCTGTTTTCCCATTCATCGCCGATCAGATAGCCCGGGACCGCCATTTCGGGGAAAATAACGATATCCTGCCTGTTGGCTTTTGCCTGCTCAAGCA